>JALRJE010000053.1 GCA_023268965.1 Crocinitomicaceae bacterium | reverse complement strand
TAGTTCGTGATTAATTTTCGATATGCGGCCGGACAAGAACACCCAACGCGAATACTTAGGTTTTTTAATTTCATGTTGCGGTAAAACCATCGGCAACACTAACCCTATGAGATGAACTTCTAAACGATGAGCCGAAAGGGTGGCGACTCATCAGAAGTACTTGTCTGGCCTACTGTACTTCAGCTAGATTAAGCCAATTAACATTCCGTTAATTAAGCAGCAAGTGCGTATGACGTGTTGTCATTTATTGTTCGTAGCATTTGATTTAAGAGGAACACTACAAGCCTCTGCATGCTGACACCTGACTACCGCTATCGCTGTCAAATCCAATGTCGACCCCAAAGAACGTTGGTACAAAGATACGAAGAAACTTGTGCACAGTTTCAGATCACTTGAAAATGGTTGAATGTATATTAATTTAAACAATCGTTTAATTTTTTAAAGTTATTTAAACATTTGTTTAAAAAGAGTGTTTAACTTTGCAGCGCAAACTTTGTAATTGCTATGAAAAGAGACCTCAGTACAGAAGAAAAAATCAAGGCGGCAGCCAAAAAAGTCTTCATGACCAAAGGTTTTGACGGCTGTTCTGTTCGAGACATCGCCAAAGAGGTAGGGAGTAACGTGGCGCTACTGAATTATTATTTCAGATCCAAAGAAAAACTCTTTGAACTCATTTTTGAAGGTGCTATGTCCGACTTCCTTCAGTCCATTATAGAGGTCTTTAGTTCTGATTTAGCACTCAAAGAAAAAACGAGTTTGCTCATCGATAAAGAATTCGATTTTTTCATGGAGCACCCTGAATTGCCCATGTTTATTATTCAAGCCATTCAACAAAATAAAAACGAATCTAGTGTAGCGCCCACTTTTTTTGAACCCATCGAAAAAACAGGGATATTTCAACAACTAAAAGAAGCACAAGCCAAGGGCGAAATGCGACAAATGAGCCTTCGCAATATTACTATTTTACTCATGTCCAATGTGCACTATCCTTTTATGTCAAAAAAATTGACGCAACAATTTCATGGCATAGACGAAGCAACACTACAACAAGATCTTTTTGCACACAAAGCACACGTCAAAGAAATGCTGATCAATTATTTATTCCCACAAAACCAACCCGCATGAAAATGAAAAGTTATCTCTCCAAAGGTTTGTTTTTTCTACTTATTGGACACTCCGTTCAAGCTCAACAGTACGATTTAGCAAGCTGCCTTAAAATGGCCGAAACCGCCAATCCACAAATTCGCAGTGCCCAACTGGATGTTGCTATCAATGAAAGCCAGCGCTCTGCATATTTATCGAGTCGTTTGCCTTCATTGAACTTTTCCGGTGATTACCGTTACAACGCCGTCATTCCAGGACAAGTTGTTCCGGCCCAGTTTTTTGGTGGTCCAGCAGGTACCTTTGCAGAAGTGAAATTTGGTGTTCCTTATGTGTTGGGCAATACGCTGCAACTCAATCAAATTTTATTTAATTCACAGGTCAACTATGGTTTGGCTGCGCTGCGCATCAACAGTGAAATAGTGAAGATCCAACGAGATATGACCATTCAAGAGGTGAAGCATCAGGTAGCAAACACCTTCTTTATTTTGCAGGGCCTGTATCAACAACTCAGTTTTATCGATAGCAATATCAGTTATGTCGATCAAATGCTCCATAACATGGACCTCATGGTTGGGCAAGGAATGCTCGTGCAGACTGAAGCCGACAAAATCCGCATCAATCGCTTGAATTTGGAAAATACACAGGCCAATCTACAAGCTACCAAAAGTCAGTTAGAAGAACTCCTCAAAATTTTAATTGGTTTGGATCCCAAAGCAGCACTTACTTTACATAATGACCAAATGGTGCAGCAGACTTTACTCGTCGATCAAAATGCTGCCAATTTATTTGCCATTCAACTACTAGAGCAGCAGCGCTTAATGGCACAAGAAGAAGCCAAAGGAATCAAGATGGGATATTTACCGAATGTAAATTTGTACGGGATTTACCAATACAACTACAACATGAACCCAGAAACTGATTTTCGAACAGGTATAGACGGAGCCTTTGTGGGTTTGCGCGTGGACTGGAATTTATTCGACGGTTTGGACAAACACCACAAAGCAGCCATGAATGCGCTCAAACAGGAACAAATAGAAACCCAAACTACCCTCACGCAACAACAATTACAGTTGCAGATTGATCAAAATAAACGACTTATAGCTGTCAAGGCAAATGCTTTGGATGTAGCCAAAGAGCAACTCAAATTAGCCGAGTCTATTCACCAACACGCCAATCTCAAATTTACCGAAGGTTTAATCGGTACCAATGACCTCCTTCAGGCTCAAACAGGTCTTGAGCAAGCCCAAACTGGTGTGGTGGCCGCCTATGTGGCGCTGCGTCAGGCAGAACTCGATTACCTTAAATCAAACGGAAATATCAAATAATACATCATGAAAAGAATCATTTTTATCTCCATTGCAGCTGTTGTTCTTATTGGGCTCACTGTTTTTAAATTGCTTGCTAATTCAAAAGAAGCAAAAAATAAAATCTACATCCACGATATGGATGCTGCCGTACTCGTAGACACCGATCAACCGCAACAGCATACCTTCGAAAGTGCGTTTTCATACTTAGGCGTTTTTGAACCAATGCATCAAAATAATATTGCTGCTGAAGGTTCTGGCAAACTCATTGAATTACTCGTCAAAGAAGGTGATCAAGTGAGCAAAGGGCAAGTTCTTGCCAAACTAGACGACGAACTCATTTCCTTGCAAATTGAAAATGCAAAACTGAATATTGCGCAGCTCAAAAATGACAACCTTCGCTTTGCCAATTTGCGCAAGGAGCAGGCTGTTTCATCGATGGAGACTGAAAAAATGGAGTTGGCGCTCAAGTCAGCAGAGGTGCAGCTCAAGCAATTACAAAAACAATTGCGCGGTACTAAAGTACTTGCGCCTTTTTCTGGAGTAGTCACCAAAAAAATGGCTGATCTCGGCTCAATGGTCATGCCTGGCACTCCAATTGTGGAACTCACCGATATTAGCCAGCTCAAACTCGTTATTTCTGTTCCAGAAAGAGATGTACTCAAGTTTAAAAAAGGTCAAAAGGTCAATGTTGCTGTCGATGCGCAAAATGCAACTATATCAGGAAGTATATACAGTATTTCTGTTCAGGCCGATGCGTTGCATAATTTTAAAGTTCAGGTTTTAGTGAATAATTCAAATGCCAACAAGATTCTTTCAGGTATGTACGGCAATGTGGCTTTGGACAACAACTCCAAAGTGATTGCATTAGCAGTTCCTAGAAAAGCGCTGATTGGCTCTACGAAAAATCCACAAATTTATGTTGTTCGAAACGGAAAAGCGCAACTTACCTCGTTTAGTCCTGGTGCGGCCGATGGAAACTACCTGGAGGTTGTTTCTGGCCTTACAAGCGCTGATGAAATCGTAGTGAAAGGTCAAGTGAATTTAGAGGATGGAATGAATATCAAACGCAATAAATAGCCCCATGACACTCACCGAATTATCGATCAAAAGACCATCCTTCATTATTGTCATCTTTACCATTTTGGTTGGTGGCGGGCTCATCAGCTACAAACAACTTTCCTATGAGCTTTTGCCAGACTTTTCAGCTCCCTTACTCACCATTACCACGGCCTATCCCGGCGCTTCTCCTTCAACTGTAGAAAGTCAAGTCTCTAAACCGCTAGAAGACGTACTGAGCGGAATGGAAAATGTCGATGAGGTAACCTCCTTTTCTTTTGACAATGCCTCATTTGTTTTGCTTGAGTTCAAGGCCTCTGCCAACATCGACGACGCTTTGGAAGATGCCCAACGCAAAATAAATAATAGCCTCAATAGGTTGCCGGCCGACGCTAAAAATCCGGTTGTCGCTAAAATTGAACCCAATGCTACGCCTGTGTTGCAATTGAGTGCAGTGGCCAAAAATTTAAGTGATGCCGAACTCATGCGCCTCATGGACGACCAATTATTGCCCGCTATAAAGCAGGTCAAAGGGGTAGCAGAGGTGCAGGTCATTGGCGGCGAGCGCCGTTCTTTTCGCGTCAATGTAGACAAAGAAAAGATGCGCAAATTGGGCTTGTCGATGTCCCAAATTAACCAAGCGATAGCGCTGTCTAACTTAGATTTCCCAACAGGTAAAATCAAGAGTAGCACAGAGCAAATTACCGTTCGCCTGACCGGTAAATACAAAGACATCAACGACCTGCAAAATTTGGTTTTGATGGCCAAAGGAACAAGTGCCATTCGCTTGCGCGACGTTGCTGAGGTTGTTGACGCCAGTGAAGATCAAATTACCATTTCTCGATTGAATGGTGTCAATGGCATTGGCTTGTATATTAAAAAACAAAGCGATGCGAATGCGGTAGATGTCGCCAAACTTACCAAAACGAAGTTTGCCGAACTCGAGGAAAAGTTCAGTAAAGAAGGGCTATCTTTTACCATAGCAACCGATACCTCTATTCCAACTATTGAGTCTGTAGATGCGGTGATTCACGACCTCGAGCTGGCGGTATTTTTGGTTGCACTCGTCATGCTACTGTTCTTGCATACCATTCGCAATGCATTTATTGTATTGGTGTCTATTCCAGCCTCTTTGATCTCTACGTTTATTGCGATGTACCTGCTTGGTTACACGCTCAACCTCATGACCCTTTTAGCGATGTCTTTGGTCATTGGTATTCTTGTCGATGACTCTATCGTTGTACTGGAGAACATTTATCGACATCTACAAATGGGCAAGAAGCGCCGACAGGCAGCCCTAGACGGTCGCAACGAAATTGGTTTTACAGCATTGGCAATTACGCTTGTGGACGTCGTGGTATTCTCGCCTGTTGTATTTATCGAAGGAACCATTTCCGATATCTTACATCAATTCTCGATTGTTGTAGTGGTTTCCACTTTAATGTCCCTTTTTGTATGTTTTACCTTAACTCCTTGGTTGGCCTCGCGTTTTGCCAAAGAGGTGAAACTTGATCCTAAAAAGCCATTTCAAGCTGTTTTACTCTGGTTTGAGCGGCGCATCAACATTTTTACGAATTCTTATGTCAAAATTGTGGGTTGGGCTTTGCGTCATAAAATTTCCATGGGCCTGATCATCATTGTGATTTTTGTGGCCTCGTTTGCAACCATGGGCTTGGGTATTGTAGGGCAGGAGTTTGTTTCTCAAGGAGATCAAGGGAAGTTCATGATCAAGCTCAAATACGAGAAAAGCGCCACTTTTGCAGAAAACAACCTGACTACCATGAAAATTGAACAACTTTTATTGGCTCAAAGAGACATGATTGACATTGTTTTTTCTAATGTGGGTGGGCCCAGCGCTGGTTTAGGTGCTGCAGCATTTGGGTCTGAAAACCGTTCTGAGATTGTCGTCAAAATGAAGAAAGACAAGCAAAAAGAGATACCGACAGTCGAGTACATGAACTTGATTCGAAGCAAAATTGAAAATGAACATCCTGGAGTCGAAGTAAAAGCCTTGAATATGGGGCTAGTAGACTCCGAGCAAGCACCTATCGAAATATTTATTTCGAGCAACGACGATGCGCTGATGTTCAAAGAGGCCCGCCGACTCAAGAATGCCATTAAGGCCATGCATGGCGCTAAAGATCCATACTTGAGTACTGAAGATGTGACGCCTGAGGTTAAAATTGCCTTGAATCGAGAAAAAATGGGTCAGCTGGGTGTCAATGTCGGGACTGTCGGAATGCAACTACAAGGTGCACTTTCTGGTAATGACGACAGTCAGATAGACCTCGACGGATCAGAATATGATATCCGAGTCATGCTCGATGCGTCTAACCGTAAAGATGTCGAGGACATCCAAAGCATGACCTTCCCGAACAACGAAGGCAAACAAGTTCGCTTGAGTGAATTTGCAGACATCTCTGTTGACAACGCTGCAGGTACTTTGGAGCGCAAGAACCGTATTTCGAATACAACTTTGCGTTGTTATGTGCTGGGTGCAGCACCCGGAACAGTGGCTGCTGATATAGAAACATACCTCAAAAAGAATCCGCTCGATCCGAACGTGCGCCTTACCTGGGGTGGAGAAATTAAGCGCCAAAAAGAATCTTTCGGCGCCTTAGGAACCGCAATGGGCATTGGTGTTGTTTTGGTGTACCTCATCATGGTGGCGCTTTACGATAATTTTGTGTATCCTTTCGTGGTCTTGTTCTCCATTTTAGTGTCTTTAGTTGGCGCTATTTTGGCTCTTGCTCTGACTTCTTCAAATATGGGAATTTTCACGATGTTAGGTATGCTCATGTTACTGGGGCTGGTTGCCAAAAACGCCATTCTGATTGTCGATTTTACCAATCACCTGAAGCAAAAAGGCATGAGTACTTATAATGCCTTACTTGAATCTGTTCGAGAGCGAATGCGTCCGATCTTGATGACTACCATAGCAATGGTGATCGGAATGGTGCCTATTGCAACGGCTACTGGCTCGGGTGCAGAGTGGAAAAACGGACTCGCATGGGTACTCATTGGTGGTTTGACCAGTTCTATGTTCTTAACAATAATTGTGGTGCCAATGATGTATTACGTGGTGGATCGCATTCAAGCCAAAATTCAATTCAAGAAATTGGCAAAGCTTGCCGATATTGACGTTGCCGAGCAAGATTAAAATAGTGCAATACCCAAAGCACCAATTTTAAATAATCATAACAAAAGAGGCGGCCATTGGCCGCCTCTTTTATTTAGTTGAAACTTACTATTTAGATTTTGATTGAACGTATTTATAGACGCGTCTTGTGAGGTAAATATTGATAAAAATCACGGTAATTACTACATAGCCGAGTGTATCGAATCTTTCAAGAGGTGCGTGCTCATTAGCTTGCAAGACGATTTTTCCTCCTATGATTGCAGCAACACCTCCTGCCATTTGCTGAAGGGAAGCATTGATGCTCATAAATGCACCCCGATCTCTTGGTTCGGGAACAGAAGTGGTCAGGGCTTGAGATGGGACCATACGTGCCATAATACCCCCCATCATAAAGATATTCACTAAAATGAGCACAAATAAGCTGTTGTGCCCAAGGTGAACATAAACCAATACGGATCCAACCATAAGGAGAGAGGC
The DNA here is from genome assembly GCA_023268965.1 of Crocinitomicaceae bacterium. GTDB lineage: Bacteria > Bacteroidota > Bacteroidia > Flavobacteriales_D > Crocinitomicaceae > UBA952. Next base: position 34,483 of record JALRJE010000053.1, on the reverse strand, counting down.
AATCAGAAACAATTGGAATTTATTGACTTTATCGGCAACCCAACCAATGAGAGGCATGATGATGAATGTAGAAACACCAACGATCATGAAAAGCAGCGGAAGCTCTTTTTGTGAAATCCCAACGTTGTTTACCGCAAAGGCACTGCCCCAAGGCATCATCAAATAACCACCTAAAGACATAAATGCAGTGGCCATAAAACCAATTCTGTAATTTCGGTTTTTAATTGTTGCCAATAAATGCGAAAAAGCCGAACCTTTGCTTTTCAGGGCAAGGTGCGCATTGATGGGCTTTAATGCAATGATAATCGCAACAAGCATCCCGGTAGAGAGCCCAACAATTAAATAAAACGGAGTTTGCCAGTGGTAAAGATCGGCAATGTATAGACTCAGGGGAATACCAATAATTTGACTCAATCCAAACCCCATTTGCATGAAGCCCATGACGCGCCCGCGTTGTTCAATACTAAATAAGTCGGCGACAATAGCCATTGTAATTGAAGACAGCACACCTCCGAAAATACCGGTAAAGATCCTAGCCCATACTAAGTGTAGATAGTTGTCTACCATTCCACAAAATAAAGTCCCGACGATAAAACCACTGTAGAAGAATACGAGTAATCGTTTGCGGTCAAAACGGTCCGCGAAACCAGCAGTTAAAAAGCCAGAAATTCCGGCTGCTAGCGCATAACTTGATACCACAATTCCAAATTGATCAGGTTTGACTTTGAAATCTTTCATCAGGAGGTCGCCAAGCGGCGACATCACCATAAAATCGAGCACAACAGTAAATTGGGTGAAGGCTAAAATAGCTACAGCGAGCCATTGATACCTTGACAACGGATGGGTATTTTTCACCGTGCAAAGATACCAAAGTAAAAAGTCATGGATGTTTATCTAAAAATTAACTTAATGAACAATCGAAACTTTACGATCTATCATTACATTGCCTTTCGATAGCTTCACTAAATAAATACCATTGAAAAGTAGATCAATTGGATAATTTTCAATCGTTTGAACACTTTTCCAAGTGTCAATTAAACGTCCATCTATTTGCCAGAGTTCAATTTGAGCACCAATAAGTTCTGGTTCAAGTTCAATTCTGAGTTGTTTGGTGAGTTGATCAATTGTAAGGTGAAAGCTTGCACTTGCTGAATTGTCCTCATCTACCGCTGCTATGTCAACTGTTATAAACAAAGTGTCAGATGATTGCGCGCAACCGTATTGGTTAACAGTGAGCAAATGGTAGTAACCGCTTTCTTCAAGATTTAAGCTGTTTTGGTTTTGCCCGAGTAGCGGTACGCCGTTTCTGTACCATTGCAAATAAGAGCTTGTCTGAATGGCAGTGAGCTGCTGAAGGGTGGAATCGTGTTGGAGCGCGGGTACATCTGGACTTTCATAAAGCGTTAAGGTATCTGTGTGCTGAAAACTGGGGATAGGGTTGATATTTGTCATGGTAATTTGATATGAAATTTGAGCGGTTCCGGCATAACACCCATTACAGGACCCCATATTTAAGGTATGGTTACCAATGTAGTCATCTGCACCAAAGTAATTTTCACCAATGCTTTGGTCTGCCTCCCAAATTTCAATGGTATAGTTTTGCCCGAGTTCTAAATTCAGGTTTGGCCACCAAGTAAGAGGAGGGTTTTGATCGATAACTACAGCCGATTGGTAAATGACTTGTCCATTTTTTTTGACTTTAAAATACGGGTCCGCTTCTTCAAAAGAGGGGAAGTTCTCTCCATAATTGCTCATGTTGAGTAGGTTGAATGCTGTGAGTTCAAAATGTATGATGGTATCTATTTGTGCGTATGCAGCATACTGAATAGGGTAGTAACCAGCGCTTGGATAATATTGAGGGCTCGGATGCTCCGCATTCGAACTGGCGCCATTGCCAAAATCCCAGCTGTAAAATGCCAAACCAGGTTCCTGATTGTTAAATGTGGCCAATGCGGGAGCGCAAGGTTGATCAACTTGATAGCTAAAACTATTATTGATGCCGCTGTTTGAGGCAGGTAAAATTTGCAGTTCTAGTTCGAATAGAATAGGGTACCCATTTATGATGCTGAGATCTGCCAGTACATTTACTTCTATATTATAAGCTCCAGCTAATAGCGGAACACCATTGATATTGACGCACCCATATGGTGAGGTTTGCGGATTGTAGTTGCAATTATTTAAGTTCGTATTGCAGGTCCAGCTCAAGCCTAAAGGTAGGTTGACCGAAACAATCTGAAAATTGAGAAAGTCGTAACCTAGTGTATCGGTGGGCAGTACAAAAGTGATGTCTTCGTTGTAAGTGCTACCAACGGTTCCGACGGGTAGTTGGTTAGGGTAGAGGCCAACTTGATTTTGGCTGTAGTCAATATTGCAATTTTGTGCCAAGAGCGTCTGGCTCAGTAGCAAGCAAAGTAGGGTAAGGGTCTTTTTCATTTTCTGCGATTTGAAAACGAAATTAGTCAGCTCCTTCACCTCAAACTGTCCGTAATTTTCCTTAAAAAGTGAGGGATCTTCTTGTTAGTCCGTCATTTTACGGACGCGTGGGCCAAGCTCAATGCATTCCAGATTCTGAATTTGAGCTCCATTGATACAAAAACGAAAAATAGTCTTTACCTGATGAAATCCTTTGTAGCCACAAGCTCCAGGGTTGAGCCAAAGCATTTGATAGCGTTGATCCATTTGAGCCAGTGCGATATGAGAATGACCACAGATAAAAAGTTGAGGTGCGCCATTTTTTTGTAATTCTTCAAATGCGGGTTTGGCATATTTGCCCGGTTTTCCAGCAATATGGGTCATCAGAACACTTACGCCTTCAACGGTAAATCTTAAAAATTCTTTGGTTGCACTTCGAATAATGTGGTCGTCAATGTTGCCGAATACGGCCCTTGTTGGTTTAAAATTAGAGAGTTGGTCTAAGACCTCAATGGTACCGATATCACCTGCATGCCAAATTTCATCGACATCCTTGAAATAATCAAAGATTTTGGGGTCTAAATCCCCATGTGTATCTGATAAAAGTCCAATTCTCATCATGTTATGAACAAAAATACGCTTTTTCAATCAACTCAATCTGTAAAATATTCAATGAAACAATATCAATAATCGATGAAATTTATTAAATATTCACTGAAACAGCCTTCTTGCTCAATAGCAACTGAAAACCAATCTTTTGTGAATAAATTTAGATTTTAGTACTTATTTGATAAGACTATTAAGCTTAAAATTGTAACAAACTAAAAACTATGAATAAAAAAGCTACTTTAACTCATTTAGCAAGTTTGAAATCAGGGGCAACAATGGTGCTCATGTTATTTCTTCTGTTCTCCTCAGAAATTCTTGCTCAAATCAATTACAGTCAAAACTGGAATGCAGGAAGCAGCATGGCAGGTTGGAGTACAAACTGGTCAACGACAACTTCCTTACCTTGCGAGGGTAATCGTGCTGTTAGGAGAAATATTTACTCTGCAAGCACTGCAGGTGCATTTTTATCGCCTGATTTGGGTGCAACAGCTAGTACATCTTTAACATTAAATTATAATTACAAAATTACGAATTGGTCTGCAGGAACAACTGCAACTCCAAATACCTTTGGTTCCATTGCTGTACAATATTCATCAACAAGCACTGGTCCATGGACTACTATAGAGACCATCAACAGCACAAATCACATCCCAACAACATCCTGTACTCAACGAACTGTTACTTTTACGCCACCGGCATCTAGCTCTTTTTTCATTAGGTTCAATTGTTCATTTGGATCTGGTGATTATTGGATGTATTTTGATGACCTAAGTTTAATACCTACTCCTCCTCCTTGTTCAGGCACACCTACACCTGGAAATACAACAGCTTCGTCAGCTTCAGTTATTATGGGTCAAACGGTAAATTTTGGTTTACAAAACTCAACGGCAGGAACCGGTGTTACTTACCAATGGCAAACAGGTCCTTCATCAACAGGACCTTGGACTCCAATTTCAGGAGCAACTTTATCTTCATTGACAAATTATGCACCCACTGCTACTGCATGGTATTCATGCGTTGTTAATTGTACTGCATCAAGTTCAACAGCTACGTCAGCACCGGTACAAGTAATTTACACTCCTATTTGTTCTCCTGTTTATTCCTCAGGAACATTGTATGGTGACTTAATTTCCAACGTGGCTATTTCTGGTCCTGGGCTTAATTGGAGTAATCCGACTGGAACAACAAGTGGTACTCCGTCATACGTGTCCTACACCAATTTACCTCCAATTGTAATGCAAGCCGCAACTACATATGCTATGACAGTTACGTCTGGATCATTTGACGGGCAAGCTTTTGCTGTCTGGATTGATGCCAATGACAACAATGTTTTTGAATCCGCTGAAAAAGTTGGCTTTTCAGCGTCACAAACAGTCGGTAGTTTTGGATCTATTACATTCAACATAAATCTGCCATGTACCCCACCGCTAGGTATCCACAGAATGCGTGTTCGTGGTGTATGGTTAGGTACAGGTTCTACGATGGATCCTTGTACTTCTTATGGTTATGGAGAGGCTGAAGATTATTTAGTACAATACGTCGCAGGAACTCCGTTTACTCCTTCGTTTACAGCGGCTCCTACAACACAGTCATGTACCTATGTTGATTACACATACACAACCCAAGCTAACCAACAAAACTATGCTTGGACCATTCCTGGTACAGCTAACGTTGATTATCAATTAGTATCAGGTGGTACTGCCTCTTCAAATACGGCAGTTATCAAATGGTTAGTTGGTGGATTCAAAACGGTTACTGTTGATTATCAAAATCTTTCAGGTTGTAATTCTACTGGTCCAGTTTCAAATACAATTACCGTTCAACAAGCTGTTGCAGTGGCGAACTCTATTGGCGCAAATGATGTTTGTGATGGTTCAACAATTACATTGTCAAACCCAACAGCAAATGGTACTTGGTCTTCTGCAAATACTGCAGTGGCTACAGTTGATGCTAGCACAGGTGTTGTAACAGGGGTTGGTGCAGGAAATACTAATATAATTTACTCGGTTCCAAACCCAAATACGTGGTGTGCTGCTACAACAAACTTGAAGCCAATTACAGTCAAACCAACACCAGTTGTCAATGCTGGTGCCGATGTTACTTTGTGCGCTGGAAATTCAACGAATTTCAACGCAACTGTAAATTATAGTTTAACACATACCATTCAATTGACTGATACATGGGGTGATGGTTGGAATGGTTGTAGTGTTACTGTTTCAGTAAATGGAACGCCTGTTTTGGTTGACATTACATTGTTAAGTGGTTTTGGCCCGGAAACATTTACATTTAATGCCCCGATAGGAGCATCAATCGATGTTGATTTTACAGCCGGTTCTTTTGCGTCAGAAACAAGAATAACCGTGATCAATGGAGTTGGGACAAATTTAGTGTCAAATTTTGCGATAGGTTCAGCCGGCTCATGGTCAGGTACAGCAGGTCCAGCACTTTTGAATACATGGTCGCCTATTTCCGGTCTATCTGGAACTACTATTTTAAATCCTGTGGCAACACCAAACAGCACAACAACCTATACTTTATCATCAACAGCACCAAATGGTTGTATTGGTACTGATCAAGTGGTTGTAACGGTCAATCCATTGCCTGCTAACGGCCCTGTTATTGCGCCAGCAGAATTATGTGCAGGAGCTTCAGCTACTATTTCTAATTCTGTGCCTAATGGTGTTTGGACAACTTCAACTCCCACAATATTGAGTTTGAATGCAGCAACAGGTGAAGTTACAGGTATTACTGCCGGAACAGCAACTGTTTCATACACAACCACAGCTGCTAACGGATGTACAAAAACAAACAGCGCTGATATCATCATTAATGCAATACCAGTTGCCGTCATTAGTTCTTCGAACGGTGCGACCATTTGTCAAGGAACTTCTACCGTGCTTACAGCACCGGCTGCGGCTTCTTATTCTTGGAATAATGGTGCTACTTCAAGTAGTTTAAATATTACCAATGGAGGAACATATTCTGTAGTGCTAACTAGTGCCGCGGGTTGTGTTTCTGCACCATCAGCACCGTATACAGTTACCGTCAATCAGTTGCCGGTGGCAAATGTTTCGGTAAATGGCCCAACCGTGTTCTGTGAGGGTGGATCTGTAACCTTAACAGCATCTGGAGGTGCCACTTACTCTTGGTCAAATTCAGCTACAACAGCAGCTGTTAGCGCAACGCAATCGGGTAGTTATATTGCAACTGTAACAAGTGCTCAAGGTTGTTCAGTAAATACACCTGTTATTAACGTAACAGTCAATCCGCTTCCTGTTGCAAATATCGTAGCGAGTGGTCCATTGACGTATTGTCAAGGTGGTTCTCTTACGCTTACAGCTACTGGTATTGGCACTTATCAATGGAGTAATGGTTCAACAGCAGCGATTTTACCTATTACAACCTCAGGTAATTACTCCTATACGGTTACCAATTCAGCAGGTTGTTCGGCTACATCAACGCCAGCAGTTGTACAAATTAATCCTGTTCCAACGGTTACTTCAATTCAAGGTAATAATTCAGTATGTGCAGGTTCAAATACCATTTACACGAATGCAACAACAGGCGGTGTTTGGTCTTCATCCAATAATAATATCGCAACTGTAAGTTCTTCTGGTCAGATTGATGGTCTTCAGGCTGGTTCATCGACTATCAACTATACAGTAACTAATAGCTTTGGCTGTTCAGTTGTTGCGTCAAAAACAATTATTGTGAACCCAGTCCCTTCTGCAATTACTCAAGTAAACGGAAATACGACTTTCTGTACTGGGGGCTCAGTTACGCTTGTTGCGCCACCTGCAGATGATTATTTATGGTCAAATGGTGCAACAACACAAGACATTACTGTGAATAGTTCAGGAAATTACAGTGTGGTTGCATCAATTAGTGGTTGTACCGGAACATCTATTCCAGTTCAAGTAACGGTAAATCAGCTTCCATCTACAACAATTACTTCAAGTGCAACAGCACTTTGCCCTGGAGCAACTGCAACATTAAGTGTTCCAACTGCTGCTACTTACCTTTGGAGTAACGGTGCAAACACACCTTCAATTGCGACAGCAACACCAGGTTCATACAGTGTAACAGTTACCAACGCTGCTGGTTGTTCAGCTACTTCAGCTCCGGTAGCTATCACAGCCGCAACTGTTCCAACAGTTTCTGTTGCGCCTAATGGCCCAGTGGAATTCTGTACAGGTGGTAACGTTGTCTTGAATTCAACTGCATCTGCCGGAACTACCTATTTGTGGTCTAATGGTGCAACTACGCCAAACATTACTGCAACAGCTTCAGGTGTTTATTTTGTTACTGTAACCAACGCTGCTGGCTGTCAAGCATCTTCAAACAATATTGTCGTAAATGCACAACAAACGTTTACCCCTACAGCAACTGCATTGTCTCCAACCACCGTATGTGCCGGAACTCCTGTTACGCTCGTTGCTAGTCCGGGTTCTTCTTACTTGTGGTCTAACGGTGCAACTACACAAGGTGTGAATGTAACGGCAGGTGGCCCAATCACTGTAACCGTAACCAACGCTTCAGGTTGTACTGGTACATCTGCTCCAATTAACGTTACAGTTCTTCCTGTTCCGAATGCAACAATTAATGCAGGCGGCCCGTTGACGTTCTGTCAAGGTGGTTCAGTGAACCTTACAGCAACTGGTGGAACTTCTTACAACTGGAGTACAGGTGCAAACACTGCCGCGTTATCTGCAACTACCTCTGGAAACTACGTTGTAACCGTAACAGCAGCTAACGGTTGTACCGACACAGAGCAAGCTACTGTAACTGTAAATACAGTTCCATCTGCAAACGTCGTAATGGATGGCAACAGTGTACTTTGCCCAGGTGAAACACTGACACTAGCTGCAGCTCCAGGAAATACTTATGCTTGGACCACAGGAGCAACTGCAAGTGAAATTAGCATTTCAACTGCAGGTACCTACGGAGTAACCGTAACTGCTCCAAACGGCTGTTCTGCGAACTCAGGAAACATCATCATCTCATCTGGTCAGTCTACTTCTTCTACTCTTGACGTGACGGCACTAGATGCTTACACATTAAATGGTGTTGAGTATACAACTGCTGGAACTTATACTCAAGTTATTCAAAACGAAGTGGGTTGTGATTCAACTATCACTTTGAACCTTACACTCACTGTAGGTATTGATGAATTAAATGGTATCGTTTTTGAAGTGTATCCAAACCCAACGGCAGACCAATTCACAATTGATGCAAGCCAAGCAGTGAATGGTGCTTATAGCATTCAAGATGCTCAAGGCAAAATCGTGAAAGATGGCGTCATGACAGGCGTTTCTACTACAGTTGACATCCATGATGTTGCTCGTGGTATTTACTTCTTGCGCATTGCTGAAAGTTCAGAGGCGATTCGCATTATCAAGAATTAAGAAATCTTTTGATCAATAAAAAGCCCCGCAGAGCGGGGCTTTTTTGTTTTAGTAAACTTCATAAACTGGGAGTCGCATGAAGCTAGGCTCAAAATAGGGGCTGTTTTTGTAGATGAAATAAAGTTGTTCCCACTCATCGTTGGCAAACTTTACATCTAATCTTTTTCTTGTGTCATAGGCCTCCTTGAGTTTGGGTTGCGCCGCTAAAATTTCTGCAATTTGTTCCTTAAATACATACGGAGAAAAATATTCTTTTTGCTGTAAATAACTGTCAAAGAAATTCCAAGTTAGGTAACTATCTTCGGCTAAAGGTTGGAGCACTGCATGAATGAAGTTTGCTTTGTCTTGGTTGCAAGCAATCAGAATATCACCTGGCTTTAGTTCAAGCGTAATGAGCTGTTTGTCCACTTGAAGGTTTTGGAGTTTGAAATGCCCTTCATAGGGTTTAGATGGGGCTTTATAATCTTTAACTATAAATGAGGATACTTCTATTGTTTTAATGGACGAAGCCGTGATTCTAGTCAATTCAATTTGGTTGCTTTCAAGTCGTTCGATAAGGGCTTGTTCTTGCCCACCCACGATATAATACTTTGGAACAGAGGTGGAATCTTTCGCTTGATAATGGTTATAGTAAGGTATGTATTTTTCATAGGGTTGCTTTTGATCATAGCCTAATTGCTTGAGGCCGGTAATCGGGTGTTCGGGATAAATAGCTTCATAACCTTTAAATCTAATTTGATCTACTTGTTTTTCGTCGAGTTGATAATTGTAAGCAAATATCGTTTGATTTTTAGCCCAGTCTTTTGCAGCAGTCCTTGCTGTTTCTATTTCTTGGCTATGTCCTATAGCGTAGGCTATCATCGAATTCATAAAGCTAAGCGTAGCTTGCACGCGCTGAGGGAATGCTTTGAGCATATGGGTTTCAACGGTAAAAGACAAGGAATGAAATAAGCTGGCATAGCCCATTGCATAGCGCGGTAGGTCATTAAAGGCAACGATTCCACTTTCTGGGGTTGCTCCTTTTAGTTCTACGTACGGAAACAACTCGAAATTTTCAATTTGACAATGCTCTCTCAAGATAGGTATGCAGCTTTCATAGGTGAGCATCTGCATACTTGGAGCCAAACGCTCCTTCATTGAACTGATATAAGTAAGTGTGTATGGGTAATCAGCACCATTAGACACGTGATTGTCAATAAAAATATCGGGGTCTAGTGCATGAAAAATACGGGCAAACGTAAAACTATTGACAGCATCCATTTTAATGAAATCACGATTGAGATCAAGGTTTTTTGCCGAGCCCCTGAAACCATAGGCTTCTGGGCCATTCTGATTGGCTCTGCTTTTTGAAGAGCGGTTCATCATGCCACCCACATTATAGGCCGGTATGAAGGCGATGACGGGTAAATCTTGTCCATCTCTGTTTTTGGTGGGTTTGCCGGCACTGATCCATTGTTCGAGCCAAAGTAAACTGGCATTGACGCCATCAGGCTCACCGGCATGAATGGCATTGTTGATCAAAATGGTGGTGTTATTTCGTGCTTTAATGAACGTTTTCAAAGAATCCTTATCACCGTTGATTACGCAGAGATAAATAGGAAGGCCGTAGTCTGAAGACCCCATGTTGTAGAGTTGAATTTCACGATGCTGCTTATCTAGCTGTTGCAGGTGCGCAATAAGTTCTGGGTAGGTCGGGGTCGTGTTTGCTGACCATTGTTGACAATAACCTTTGTTGTAAGAAAGCAACAATAGGGGAAGGATGAATACTTTTTTCATCCGTCTAAATTACAAAAATGAACAAGAATTAAAATCCGAAGTTATCGAAGCCAGTTTGGGTAAGCTCTTGGTACTTTTCTTCGTTGAATTCGTAGAGTGAGGAGGGTTTGTGCGGCACACCGCGTTGCTTTTCTCTCAGACTTGTTAAGATGTCTAACTTTTGAATTTTACGTCTGAAATTGCGTTTGTCTAACGGTTTCTCTAAGATAGATTCATACAAACGGTGCAGTTGACTCAAGGTGAATTTTTCTGGCAACAGATTGAAACCAATCGGCTGAATTTTAATTTTTTGCTTCAGCTTGTCTTTGGCCGCTTGTAAAATTTCATAGTGATCAAATGCCAACTCTTTGATGAGGTTGACTGGCACCCAATCTGCATTTTTGGCAAATGAAGCAGCTTGTGGTATATAATCTGACATTGGCACGAGCGTGTAATACGCCACAGTAATAACACGCGCTTCAGGTTCTGCACGAATGCTTTTAAGCCATTCGCGGTCGGCTTCTTTGTGAATGCGGTCTGGATCGCCAAAGGCTCTGACTTGTTCTAGGTAAATATTCTTGAGCCCGGTGAGCTCGGCTAACACCCGATTGGCAGCCATGTCTAGGTTCTCGTTATCATAAATAAGGTTGCCGGGTAGTGCAAGACGTGGGCCAAATGCAGAGGATATCTCGCCTCTATCAATGAGCAGCACCGTGAGTTGTTCGAGGTCAAAACCAAAGATAACGCAGTCTACCGAGACGTTTGGATTGAGTTCTGAATTGATTTTTTTGAGATTGTGCTGCACGTATTAAGTATTATCTATATATTTGGATAGTGTAAAATTGACACAAAGCTATCATTCACTCTAGAACAAATTATGTATTTCATTATTGAAAGTGGCTCTACCAAAAGCGATTGGGTATTAGTAGACAACAAAAATAACCAAAGTTTTTTTTCAACAATAGGCTTCAATCCATATTTTCACTCTGCTGACATTATTGAGGCTGAGTTGAAGAAAAACACAGACATTATGCACCTTGCTCCAAGCATCAAAGGTATTTATTTTTATGGAGCAGGCTGTTCAAGTCCTGAACTCAACCAAATAGTAGAAGAAGGTCTACGTCGTATCTTCCCCGATTCCTCTATTATGGTCGAACATGATTTATTGGCTTGTGCTTATGCAACCTATAACGGCAAGCCTGGAATTTCTTGTATCATAGGAACAGGCAGTAATTCTTGTTATTTTGATGGTCAAAATTTACTTGAAGAAGTTCCGGCGCTTGGGTATGTACTCGGTGACGAAGGCAGCGGAAGTTATTTTGGCAAGCAATTGCTCTCTTCGTTTTTATATCACCATTTACCTGCCGATATTGAAGCAGACTTCATCGCAACTTATCAACTTGACAAAGACATCGTTGTAGATCGTGTCTACAGAGAGCCCAATGCCAATGTTTTCATCGCGTCGTTTATGCCGTTTATTGCAAAGCATAAAGAAAATGTATTTTTCTCTGAAATGGTTTACAAAGGATTGAAGCATTTTATGCAAGTGCATGTTTGTTGCTATGATAACTATCAAGAAACAGAGGTCCATTTTGTAGGTTCCTTGTCAAAAATTTTTGAAAAAGAACTCGATAAAGCAGCGGCAGAGCTCGGCATACAAATTGCTTCAATTGTACAAAAGCCCGTACTCGGCCTAGTGGATTATCATTTAAAGTATATTTTGAAAACAGTAATTGCTTAACAATGAAAAAGTTAATTTGCACCTTCTTTATTAGTCTCTTTGTTTTCGCTATCCATGCACAAGTCAAAACTCCTGAGTGGGTTAGTAATGCAACGATATACGAAGTCAATGTACGTCAGTTCACGCCGGAAGGAACCTTCGCAGCATTTGAAAAAGAATTACCTCGTTTGAAAGCAATGGGAGTTGATATCCTATGGCTTATGCCCATTCATCCTATTGGTGAACTCAATCGCAAGGGTAGTCTTGGTAGTTACTATGCAGTTCGCGATTACCGCGGTATCAACCCTGAATTTGGTACCCACCAAGACTTTCAAAATTTGGTAACCGCGGCGCACAAATTAGGCATGAAAATCATTATTGACTGGGTAGCCAACCATACCTCACCTGATCATCTTTGGATTGAAGAAGGAAGACTCGATTGGTATACGCTCGATTCAATGGGTAAAGTGCAACCCACTATCGGTACAGATTGGTGGGATGTCGCAGACCTCAACTATGACAATGAAGATCTTAGGTCAGAAATGATAGAATGCATGTCTTATTGGGTCAGAGATTTTGATATTGATGGTTACCGCTGCGATGTAGCAGGATGGGTGCCTATGGATTTTTGGAATAATGCAAGAGAGGCACTCAATCAAATTAAGCCTGTTTTTATGCTTGCCGAGGCCGAAGGAAACGAATTGTATAGTGCATTCGAAATGACCTATGGATGGGAGTTTCATCACATCATGAACGACGTAGCAAAAGGCAAAAAAAATGCTGCTGATATCCAAGCCTATTTTGGAAAAACAGAGCTTCCATCGCATGCATTTCAGATGCATTTCACCTCTAACCACGATGAAAATTCCTGGAATGGAACCGAAATGGAGCGCATGGGAGAAGCGCGTTTTGCCATGGCTGTTTTGGCTGCTACCATCCACGGAATGCCATTGGTCTACAACGGCCAAGAAACTTCCCTAGACCGTCGCCTTAAATTTTTTGACAAAGACAGCATCAATTGGGAAAAAATGGATCTTGTCGATTTCTACACCCAACTCTTGAAACTGCATCAAAAAAATGAGGCGCTTTACGTAGGAGAAGGCCAGGTTGCGCCTAAATTTTTATCGACTCCGGAACAAACCGATGTGCTCATCTACACCCGTGAACGCAATGATTCGAAAGTTTTGGTAGTTTTGAATTTAAGTAGCCAAAGCAAAAAAATTGCTTTACCCGCAGCTGCAGCAGGAAGTTATACCAATCTTTTCACTCAAAAGATGCAAGTACTTAAGGATAAAGAAAACCTATCAATAGCTCCTTGGGGCTATGCGGTTTATGTCCGATAACATCTAGTCTTTTGAGTCATGCAAACTAAACCCACACTCTCGTTTTGGCAAATTTGGAACATGAGCTTTGGCTTCATGGGTATTCAATTTGGTTTTGCTTTACAAGGTGGCTACATGTCTCGTATCTTTCAAACGCTTGGCGCGGCGCCAGAAGATATTCCAGGCCTTTGGATTGCCGCCCCACTTACGGGCTTGATTGTTCAGCCTATTATCGGTTTCTTATCGGATCGCACTTGGTCTGTTCGCTTTGGCCGCCGAAAACCTTATTTTTTAATTGGAGCCATTTTAAGTTCTTTGGCTTTGTTCTTTGTTCCGTATTCGCCAACGCTTTGGGTAGCTGCTGGTTTTTTATGGATTCTCGATGCCTCGATCAACATCAGTATGGAGCCTTTCCGTGCCTTAGTTGCTGACAAACTTCCCGAATCTCAACGTTCTTATGGTTTTGTACTTCAGACACTCATTATTGGAATAGGCACATGGGTAGCTTCCAATTTGCCTTGGATGGTTTCTCAGCTCGGCTTCAATGACGAGGCTACTGCCAAAGGAATCCCGATGAACGTCAAAGTTGCCTTTGCTATTGGGGCCGTTGTTTTTCTTGGAAGTATCTTATACACCATTTTCACCACCGAAGAGTATCCGCCATCCGATGAAGAAGCTTTTCATAAAGAAAAGAAAAAAACCAATTTTATCAAAGATTTTTGGAGTTCAGTGTCAAGCATGTCTCCAACGATGCTCAAGTTAGGCCTAATTCAATTTTTTAGCTGGTTTTCATTCTTTACGATGTGGAGCATGGCGACACCTGCTCTTACTGCTCATTTATTCAAAGCACCATCGCCATCCAACGCACTCCTAAATTCAGATCCTATTGCCTACGAACAGATGAACAAGTCTTTTCAAGTTGCAGCTGATTCAGTTGGCTCCAATATGGGCATTTACGGGCTTACCTCTATGCTTTTTGCACTTGCACTCACTTTCTATGCCGCTAAGTTCAGTGTCAACCGCAAATGGATCCATTTGACTTCATTGGTAGCCGGCGGTTTTGGTTTTATACTGATGGCCTTTATTCCAAGCCCAGCGTACCTTTGGTTGTGTTTTGCGCTCATTGGTTTTGCTTGGGGTAGTATTTTATCTATGCCTTACGCCATGCTTTCGAGCACCGTAGATGAAAACAAAATGGGGCTCATGATGGGCCTTTTCAATATGTTTATCGTGATTCCACAAATCATCGCAGCACTTGGTGGCGTCAACGCACTTTCAAAATTATTTGGATCGGGCCCAATAGCCCCAATGCTTTTAGCAGGCACCTCGTTGGTGATAGCAGGCTTACTTAACTTGATTTTGACTGACAAGCGAATTACACGTGGATAAGAAAAAAGCCTTTTTATTCGACCTCGACGGCGTCTTGGTCAGTACAGAACACAATCATTTTTTAGCATGGCAGCGCTGTGCACATTCCTTAGACATTGCATTTACAGAAAAAGAGAACGAACGCTTAAAAGGCGTGAGTAGGGCAGATTCTCTCCAATTAATTCTTGAACTAGGAAATAAGACTATTTCTGACTCCGAATTTGAAGCCTTATTAAAAAGCAAGAATGACTTTTATCTGGACTCCATTCTGTCCTTAAATCAAGCGCACTTATTACCCGGGGTTCTTTCTTTACTCAAAGCGGCTAAAAATAAGGGAATCCTTTTAGGGGTTGGCTCTTCGAGTAAGAATGCCAATTTTATTTTGGATAAACTCGATATCAGCCAGTATTTTGAAGTGGTTATTGATGGAAATGGTGTGAAAGATCCAAAGCCGCACCCGGAAGTGTTTTTAAATGGTGCAAAAGCACTTGGTTTGCATCCATCGGCGTGTTTGGTTTTTGAAGATGCAGCCTCGGGAATAGCCGCCGCAAAAGCAGGTGGTTTTACTGCCGTTGGCGTGGGTAATCCGCACATTGCTGCACAAGCAGATATTTATTTGAACGATTTGACCGAATTTAGAGTAGAGCAATATGCATAATTTATTTGAAATTGATCCTTGGAAGATCATTGAAAGCAAATTTGACCCGAATAAACAACAACAAGCAGAAAGTATTTTCAGTATAGGAAATGGGTCTTTTGGGCAGCGTGCAAATTTTGAAGAACAATACAGCGGCCCATCTTTACAGGGCAGCTACATAGGAGGTGTTTATTACCCTGACAAAACACGAGTAGGTTGGTGGAAAAACGGTTATCCGGAATATTTTGCAAAGGTGTTGAATTCAACAAACTGGATTGGTATTGACATCAGCATCGATGGCGAACTGTTAGACCTAAATGTTCAACAAATCAAGTATTTTCATAGAGAGCTGGACATGCAAACGGGCCTACTCAAACGAACGTTTAGAGTAGTGTTTGGCAGTGGTAAAGAAGTCGAGATCGAAAGCATCCGCTTTTGCTCTATGGCTCGAGAAGAAATTGCAGCTATTTCTTACTCAGTAACCCCACTAAATTTTAGCGGAAATGTGAAATTCACGCCGTATCTCGACGGAAAGGTCAGCAATCACGATTCCAATTACGACGAATTCTTTTGGTTAGAAGATTCCCGCAAAGTAGACCTCCAGAAAGGAATCTTGTGCACCCGAACTAAAAAAACTGATTTCTGTGTGGCCACAGCTATGCGCTTTAGTTTTTGGCGCGAGCAAGAACTGCTAACCATTCATCCCAATATCCTTCAGCGCGACTTCTATGTCGAAAATAATTTTGAGCATTACTTAGAGCAAGGGGTGCGATTTATCCTCAAAAAATATGTTGCAGTAACCTCAACAATTAATCATTCCGAGTTTGAACTCTCCGCAAAAGCTATCAAGCGTGTGCGCGACGCTTATACATCTGGCTTTGATGTCTTGCGTTCAGAGCACGAGGCCGCATGGGCATCCATTTGGAGCAGTGCCGATATTCTTATTGAAGGGGATGACGCAGCACAGCAAGGCATTCGCTTCAATATTTTTCATTTATACCAAACATATACAGGTAAAAATGCCAAGTTAAACATCGGTCCGAAAGGTTTTACCGGTGAAAAATACGGGGGCGCTACCTACTGGGATACAGAAGCTTATTGTTTGCCATTTTACCTCAAAACAGCCGATCCACAGGTGGCACGGCAACTATTGATATACCGTTACAAACACCTCGACAGGGCCATTGAAAACGCAGAAAAACTAGGATTCAAAGACGGTGCGGCATTGTATCCTATGGTCACTATGAACGGCGAGGAGTGCCACAACGAGTGGGAGATTACCTTTGAGGAAATTCACCGCAATGGTGCTATTGCTTTTGGTATTTTTAACTATATCCGTCATACAGGCGATACCGCTTATTTAGAAACCTACGGGTTGCCGGTTCTTGCCGGTATTGCGCGTTTTTGGGCACAACGATTCAATTGGTCCGAAGCCAAACAAGCCTATGTTATGCTTGGCGTAACGGGTCCGAATGAATACGAAAATAATGTCAATAACAATTGGTATACCAACTACATAGCCCGTTGGTGTATTGACTATTGTTTGGAAGTGAATGCTGCTGTTCAAAATGACCTACCTGAAAAATTGACGAAGAAAGAAATAGACAAGTTTCAGCACATCGTCGAAAACGTATATTTTCCACAACTCGAAGACACCAATATCTTTTTGCAACAAGATGGCTTCATGGATAAGGAGCAGCTCAATGCCACAGACATTCCGGCTGCTGAGCGCCCAATTAACCAGCATTGGTCTTGGGATCGTATTTTGCGTTCGATATTTATTAAACAAGCTGATGTACTTCAGGGCCTATACTTGTTTGAAGACCATTTTTCAGAGGAGATTATCCGTGAAAACTTTGATTTTTACGAGCCCAAAACCGTTCATGAATCTTCGCTTTCGCCTTGTGTTCACGTTATTTTGGCTGCCAAAATCAAACGTCTCGATAAAGCACTTGAACTGTACTTAAGAACGAGTAGACTTGACCTCGATGATTACAACCATGAAGCTGACGAAGGCTTGCACATCACCTCTATGGCAGGTACTTGGATGTCCGTTGTAGAAGGATTAGCGGGTGTTCGTGTCTATGAAAATAGTTTGGCAATAGACCCACAAATTCCCCAATCTTGGAAAAGTTATTCCTTTCAAATTCGCTATCGAAATCAACCATTAGCTATAGCGATTACTGCAAATAAAGTAAAGATTACTAATTTAGGTTCAGCGCAGATTTCTTGCGATGTAGCGGGTGCCACCATAGCAATTGAGGCCGGAGCCACGCATGAATCAGCACTGAAGTAATTCAGGTTGTTATGAGAAAAATTTTATTGCTGTGTTTGGTACTTACAGGCCAAAGTCTTTTGTTTGCGCAGGTGAACCCTACAAATCGTCAGTTGGTGCTACAAGCCTACTGGTGGGACTACTGGAATACGAACTACCCTAATGGTTGGGCCAATTACCTCACGGAGCTGGCTCCTCGCTTAGCAGAGATGGGGATAGACGCTATCTGGATTCCTCCTACGATCAAAAATTCAGGTACCAATAGTGTGGGTTACTCCCCATTTGATCACTACGATCTCGGTGATAAATTTCAAAAAAATAGTACCAAAACCCGTATGGGCGATAAAGACGAACTCTTGCGCATGGTAGCTGTAATGCATGCAAACGGCATAGACGTCATTCAAGATTTAGTACTCAATCATGTGAGTAACGCTGGAAGCGCAAATGGTTCTGGGGGGCAAGACCCTGCTGCCATGGACGACGGTCAGACGAACAGATACAAAAACTTCAGATACGTGAGTTTTAAAACGCCGGCAAGTTCTGAAAGTACGGCTCATTACTTGGCTCGAGATGGTAGGTTTCCCAAAAATTGGCAGAATTTTTACCCGAATAACAACAACTTGTGTTGTACCAATGAAATCAATTCACCCTATTGGGGTCCTGACATTTCCTATGAAAGCAACGCTTACGGTTTGTCTTCAAACGCTTTACACAATCCAACGCAAAGCGCTGACTACATGCGCAACGGCATGCGTAATTGGCTCATTTGGTATAAAAAGCAAGTGGGTTTTGATGGCTTGCGCCTAGATGCAGTAAAACATTTTCCGAGTTATGTTTCAGAGGACATGCTCTGGAATTTACAATATGGTGCCATGTGGGCAAGTGGTGGGCAAGAAATGTTTGCCGTTGGGGAGTGGGTCGGGGGCACTGCTCAGCTCGATGCTTGGGCCGATGCCGTTCAAAACCGAGCCGGCACATTTGATTTTAATTTGCGCTTTGCGCTGTCGGCAATGGTGAGTTCTAATGGCGCCTACGATCTTGGTCAAATTCCCAGCCAGCAACAACAAAATCGACAAAGAACGGTGCCGTTTGTCAATAACCACGATACGTTTAGGCCTCAGCTTTCTGCACAAGGGAATTATACGGGTTGGAATACAGGATCTGAATTGAGTCCGCATATCGAACCAAACGATGTTAGGAATTCTGCCGCACATGCGATAGTGCTGGCTGTTGATGGGGCTCCTCAGCTCTTTTTTGAGGACCTCTTTCCGATTGGCTACAACGGCAATCGATTTAATCACCTGCCTACCGACACTACCGCGCTTGCCATAGATAGCGATGTTGCCAATTTAATTTGGTGTCATCAAAATTTACATTTCAAAGAGGGCGCTTATTTTGTGCGCTGGCAAGCACCAGACGCTTTAGTGATTGAACGCAGTACCAAAGCCCTTATTGGTATTACAGATAACTGGAACCAATGGCAGCACCTGAACGGTGTGCAGACCAATTGGCCCGACGGTACGGTATTAGTCGATTACTCTGGAGCCAACAGCACTACCACCACAGTATACGGTGGCGGAAAAGTAAACATATCGATTCCGCCTTGCGATGGCAGTGCTAATTTTGGACGTCGTGGTTATTGTGTTTGGGCCCCACAGGGTATTGGTACCAATTACCAAAAGCCTGCCAAGAACATAGTACAAGAATGGGAGATGAACGACGATTTGGGTGATCGCCATGCCAACTCTTTGCAACAAGGTGGGAAGCTCCCGGACAATAGTTTAGAATGCCGCGTGGTTGGCCGCATCTATGCCAAGCAAGGCGTGCAGGTTCAGCTCGAGTGGTATCCAAGTGCTGCCAATTTGCCGCTAACCCTAGGTGTATTGGATAAAAACTGCTTGCCTCTGGACTCAACTACCCAAACAGGTAACGGAATATTTTCATTCACGCCATCTTACAGCGGTTGGTACACAATAAGACTGCGCAATGCAACTGCTTCTCAAAGTGGTCAGCATTGTTGGGTTAAAGCCATTTACGAAGCGCCAGCGGTTGTTCAGACCAATGAAGCCAAAAATAAATGTGCTTGTGCCTTCACAGAACCAGGGGCTGACTTGAATGAAGTCAGTCCGTTGGATATCAATATATATCCTAATCCGACAAGCGATCAATTTACAATTTCACTTTCTGATGAACTACAATTGGAAAGTATCGCTTTAATTAATGTATTTGGTCAATCCTTCGAGCTGAGCTACCATTCTACGAATGGAAACGAATATTTGGTTGGGCTTAAGCAGCTGGAGTCAGGGTTTTATTGGGTCGCTATTCAAACGAGTCAAGGAAGTATTTATAAATCCTTGCAAATTGTAAAGTAACGCTCTAGAAACGCTGAGCGCAGCGCTTTAATGCTGCATTTAATCAATAGTCAATTGCCCTTTTGCATACTGATAAAGTCTGCTTTTCTCTGCAACCTCATTGCGGAAGTAGGCTTCTTGTTTTTTTGGTATGTAGCGTTTTTTGTGAAATCCAAATGTGATTACATTGAGGATTTTTCTTCCAAATGTAAACTGAGGTAGAAAATTTTCATCGATCGGATTGATTTCGATCAAAGATTCGGTTAAGGCGTCGCTGAGCCCCATTTGAATCAATTGTATCCTTACTTGTTCAGAGCGTTCGTTAAAGCGCTTTAAATGCTCTGGATCGACCTGTTTTGATTTGGCAATTCGATTTGCTTGGAAGTCAATATCTAAAAAAGCCCTTTCTAATTCTTCAATACTCATCATGATACTGCAAAATTAGCCTATTTCTTTTCAAAATAACCTAGAAATTCAGCATTGCCGTCGCCGCCGAGAATAGGGGAGTCTATGTAGCCTTTCCATTGCAATTGATTGCGTTGTGCCATTTGTTTGATGCTTTCTAAAAGCGCAGGGTATTGAGTATTGTCTTTAACGACGCCAGCCTTGTTTAAGGATCCGGGGCCCAGCTCAAATTGTGGCTTGATCAATAAGATAACCGTCGCTTTTTCTTTCAAAAAAGGTATGGTGAAGGGAAGCACTTTTTCTAAGGAGATAAAAGATACATCCACAACCAAACCATCTACTTGTTCTGGTATTAATTTTTCAGTGAGGTCGCGGGCATGGGTTTTTTCCAGATTGATAACTTTTGGATCGTTCTTGATTTTATCGTGCAATTGTTTTTGACCAACATCTACGCAATAGCAACGACTGAGGTCTCGGCTTAATAAAACTTCGGTGAAACCTCCTGTGCTAGCGCCTAAGTCGATGTAAACTTTGTCTTTCACTTCAATTTTCCAGTGGTCTAATGCTGCAATAAGTTTGAATGCTGCTCTTGAGACCCAAGGAATTTCATCTGCTAGTAATTCAATTTTTGCGTCGGTGGGTACTTTTTTACCTGGCTTGGAAAAAAGCTTGCCATTGACCTTCACGCCGTAATTTTTGATGATCTCTTCAGCGCGCACACGGGTACTCACCAAACCGCGTTCAAGTAATATTTTGTCGATGCGTTCTTCCATTATTCAGGGTAAATAAAAAGTATTTTTTCAGGCCAACCTTCAATTTGGAGGTAGGTAGGCGCATCTTTGACGAATTTATGACTTAGTGGTTTGAGGTCAAATTGAACAGATCCTTTAAAAGGTGATAAATTGTGTGAACGTACTTTCGGACTTGAACTCATTAGTTTACAAGATCTGATGGGAGGAAATGATTTGGCCAGCATAGAACTACCTACTAAACTTAATTCTCCTGGATTGTCAGGACATGAATAGAAAAGTGTAAGGATGTTTGCTTCAAGGTGGAACGAATCGATTCGGATGGGCTCTGTTTCAATTTGGTAAAGTGAATCGTTGATCTCTGAAAGTTGGCGCTGCATATAACTTGAAGCTTTGACGCGTTTGGACCTTTGCACAAAACAAGAAAAAAGCAACGAGGTTAAAATAAGTAAAAAAAGCGTTTTCATCGGTTCTTGTTTGACAAGTGTCGTCAAAAGTAATACCATTTGCGCAAAGAGTCCTATTTTTGTACCCGAATGAAGACCAAAACCCTTAAAAAGAACAAAGTCAATGTGGTTACACTTGGCTGTTCTAAAAATACTTTTGATTCTGAAGTGCTCATGGCACAGCTCAAAGCCAATCAGTTTGAGGTAGAGCACGAAGCTCAGCAAGACGATTCCGAAATTGTCATCATCAATACCTGCGGATTCATCGACAATGCCAAGCAAGAATCTATCGATACCATTTTGCGCTACGCAGAGGCCAAGCAAGAGGGGCTCGTCGATAGAGTATACGTCACGGGTTGCTTGTCTGAGCGTTACCGCGACGAACTCGAAAAAGAAATCCCAGAGGTAGATGCCTATTTTGGTACCCGTGAATTACCGCGTTTACTCAAAACCCTAAAAGCCGATTACAAACATGAGTTAGTAGGGGAGCGTATCCTGACCACACCAACGCATTATGCCTATTTTAAAATTGCTGAGGGCTGTGACCGTCCTTGCTCTTTCTGCGCTATTCCATTAATGCGTGGCGGGCATCAATCAACACCTATAGAGGACCTGGTTTTTCAAGCGAAAGGTTTGGTGGCCAAAGGCGTCAAGGAAATCATGCTGATTGCACAAGACCTTACCTATTACGGTCTCGATCTTTATAAAAAACGCGCGCTTTCAGATTTGCTCAAGCAGCTCTCGGACATCGAAGGTCTGGATTGGATCCGTTTACACTATGCTTTTCCGTCCGGTTTCCCAATGGATGTACTTGAAGTCATGGCCGAGCGCGACAACATTTGTAAATACCTCGACATGCCTTTGCAACATGGCTCTACTCGCATATTACAAGCCATGCGCCGCGGCATTACCCGAGAAAAAACCGAAGAATTAGTAGCCACCATTCGGGCCAAAGTGCCGGGCTTGGCCTTGCGCACCACGCTCATTGCTGGCTACCCCTCTGAAACTGCTGCCGATTTTCAGGAAATGTATGATTTTGTGGAGCGTACGCGTTTTGATCGTTTGGGCATATTTACATACTCTCACGAAGAAAATACACATGCATACCAGTTTACCGACGATGTTGCCGCCGAGCTCAAAAAGGAGCGGGCAGACGCCATTATGGAACTCCAGAGCGGAATTTCTTATGAGCTCAATCAACTCAAGGTAGGTAAAGAATTTAAAGTGCTTTTTGACCGCGTGGAGGGCGACTACTTCATTGGCCGTTCTGAGTTTGACTCACCAGAGGTCGACAACGAAGTATTGGTGAAAAAAGCCGACGGATACGTTAGATTGGGAGATTTTTCGCGTGTACTGATTACCAGTGCAGATCATTACGATCTCTATGGAAAGCTTATTTTGTGATGGTAAAAATTGGATTCTATAGTGCATTTGTTGTTTTGCTAATGTCCTGCGGGAGAGAAAACCCAGAACGCATGAATCAGTTTGATTTACTTGAGCAGAGCGCGCATTCCGAACCAATTAAACACTTTCGAAAGTCTATTGAACGTGAAAATATTCAAATTGAATTTCCTCATTTTGGTGGACATCCCTTTTCTAAATTGATGCAGCACCTGCTCAAAAAAGATACATTAGGTGCTTTTTGTGTTGGGCAGCGCAGTGTGCGCATTCGCTACAGCGTACTGTGGGCAACAGATAAGGTCTTGAGTATGGATCAAGAAGTTTGGATGGATTGCCCCATGAACGAAGGGGTCAGAAAGACCAAAGTAAATTTCTTATTCACCCGTCAAGAGAAGCAAATCTCACGGGTTTTACTCGAGGGCTCACCGGGATTGCTACAAGAGATTCAAGTGGCTTTGCGCAAGCGCCAAGCGCCATATTGCAGTGTGCCCAAAATTGAGGAGGTTTTTCCGCTTATTAAGTCGGGGAGGATACACGTTACTCCACACTACGCAAGTTCCCTTTGCGACACCACCTTTGAGCGCAAGGGTATTTCAAGAACTGATTTACGCCTTTCTTCGAACCAACTGTTTTTGGTGCTTCGCTGAATACTTTGTCTTGTTCAAGGCTTGTCATTTGCAGAAGAACCTTATCTTTGACTATCCAAATTAATTCAAAATAGCATGGGATTACTAGACAACAAAGTCGTACTTATTACTGGCGCTTCTCGTGGCATCGGTAAAGCAATTGCAGAAACGTGTGTTCAACAAGGCGCAATTGTTGCATTCACGTATTTATCATCTGAAGAAAAAGCGCGCGCACTAGAAGCTGAGCTCACTGCTCTTGGTGGTGTAGCCAAAGGCTTTCGCTCTGACGCCTCTAATTTTGATCAAGCACAGCAGCTCGTCGAAGATGTAGTAGTAGCTTTTGGCACGGTCGATGTTCTTGTCAATAATGCCGGAATTACCCGAGACACGCTTCTCATGCGCATGACTGAAGAACAATGGGACGACGTCATCAATACCAATTTAAAATCTGCTTTTAATCTTACAAAAGCAGTTCAAAAACCAATGCTCAAAGCACGCGCTGGCTCTATCATCAATATGAGTTCAGTTGTTGGC
Source organism: Crocinitomicaceae bacterium (assembly GCA_023268965.1). Classification (GTDB taxonomy): domain Bacteria; phylum Bacteroidota; class Bacteroidia; order Flavobacteriales_D; family Crocinitomicaceae; genus UBA952. Next base: position 10,468 of record JALRJE010000053.1, on the reverse strand, counting down.
GTTAAAGGAAACGCAGGGCAATCTAATTATGCAGCATCTAAAGCCGGCCTGATTGGCTTTACCAAATCAATAGCTGCTGAGCTCGGGTCGCGCAATATCCGTTGCAATGCCATTGCTCCTGGCTTTATAGAAACCGAAATGACTGAAGTTCTCGACCAAGAAGTGGTGGCTTCATGGCGCAACGGTATTCCGCTCAAGCGCGGAGGCAAACCAGAAGATGTCGCCAATGCCACTGTATTTTTAGCCTCAGATCTTTCTGCTTACATCACCGGACAAACGCTTCATGTTTGCGGTGGCATGCTTATGTAAGATGAATATTACTCGCCCCAGACGCAACCGCAAGAATTCCGCTATTCGCGATATGCTTGCCGAAACTCAACTAGGTGCACAACACCTCATATATCCAATTTTTCTCAAGGACGGCAAAGGCATTAAAGAAGAGGTTGCCTCTCTTCCGAACAACTTTCGTTGGTCTTTGGATTTACTCTTACCCGAGATAGAATCCTGTCTAAATTTGGGAATCAAATCTTTTGATATTTTTCCTGCGGTAGACGAAGCACTCAAAGACCAAATGGCCAGCTACAGCTGGGCCTCGGACAACTTCTATTTAGAAGCCATTCGACAGATTAAAGCGCGGTTTCCGGAGGTAGTCATCATGACAGACGTTGCTATGGATCCGTATTCTTCTGATGGGCACGACGGCCTGGTTCAAAATGGCCAAATCCTCAACGACGAGACCTTACCTATTTTAGCCAAAATGACCATTGCGCAAGCCCAGGCTGGCGCGGATATCATTGGCCCTTCTGACATGATGGACGGTCGTGTGGGCTACTTGCGCACAGCCTTGGATACTGACGGATTCACCAATGTTTCTATCATGTCTTATACCGCTAAATACGCAAGCGCATTTTACGGCCCATTCAGAGACGCACTCAATTCCGCTCCTAAAGCAGGCGACAAAAAGACCTATCAAATGAACCCGGCTAATAAGCGCGAGGCTTTACTCGAGGCCCAACTCGATTTTGAAGAAGGTGCCGACATGATGATGGTTAAACCCGCACTTTGTTATCTAGACGTTATAGCCCTACTTAAAGAAAGTTTCCCGCTGCCAATTACCGCCTACAACGTCAGTGGCGAATGCGCTATGGTTTATGCCGCTGCTCAAAATGGTTGGCTCAATTACGAGCAGGCCATGACCGAAATGCTACTCAGTATGCGCAGGGCAGGAGCAGATGCCATCCTGACTTATTTTGCCAAAGATTTTGCGCAATTTATACGCTCTTAAATTCATTATCATGAACCTAGAACTCACCTCTGACTACCTCAGTCTGGAAGACTTCGAAAATTTACTCCGTTCTTCAGAGCCACTCACGCTCGCAGCAGCATTAAAAGACAAAATCAACATTTGTAGGTCATATCTCGATTCCAAGGTTGAAAATTCAGAACAGCTTATTTATGGTATCAATACGGGTTTTGGTTCGCTCTGCGACACCGCAATAAGCAATAAAGATTTGGAGACCCTTCAACGCAACCTCGTTTGTTCTCATGCTTGCGGAACCGGTGAGGAGGTCCCGCAAGCAATAGTGCGTCGCATGTTGCTGCTCAAAATTCTAGGCTTGTCTAAGGGCGCCTCCGGGGTGCAGTTGGCAACCATTGAACGCTTGTTGTTTTTCTTTAACCAGGGTATTCATCCAGTCGTTTACCAGCAAGGTAGCTTGGGTGCATCTGGTGACCTCGCACCGCTTGCTCATCTCTCTTTACCTTTGATAGGTGAAGGAGAGGTTTACTATGAAAATGAAAAGATTAGCACTCATGAGTTAAACAAAAAGTTTAATTTAGAACCCCTTATATTGCAATCAAAAGAGGGGCTTGCACTACTCAACGGCACCCAGTTCATGTCTGCTTATGCTTCCTATGCTATAGATCAAGCTTATCGCTTATTTGATGGATTTAATCAGGTGGCCGCCTTATCCATCGAAGCCTTTGATGCGCGAATAGAACCTTTTGCCGCTAATGTCAACGAAATCCGTAACCAAGTTGGTCAAATTCGCGTTGCGGCGTGGTTCAGGTCCCAGCTAGAAGGAAGTCAAATTATAGCCCAAGCAAAAGCACACGTTCAAGACCCTTACTCTTTTCGCTGCATACCTCAAGTCCATGGTGCAACCTTAGATACCATAGATCATGCCGCCCAAATTGTTACCAGAGAAATCAATGCGGTCACGGACAATCCTACGGTTTTCCCCGACGATGACCAAGTAGTTTCTGCCGGAAATTTCCACGGCCAGCCGCTTGCCCTTATTTTAGATTTTCTTGCCATCGCCATGGCTGAAATGGGTAGTATTTCAGAACGCCGTACCTATAAGCTTATTTCCGGAACACGAGGCTTGCCAGCTTTTTTGGTGCAAAATCCTGGGCTCAACTCTGGTCTGATGATTACACAATATACCAGCGCATCTATTGTCAGTCAGAACAAACAATTGTGTACACCAGCATCAGTAGATAGTATTGATAGCAGTAATGGCCAAGAAGACCACGTCAGTATGGGCGCTAATGCTGCAACCAAACTCTATCGGGTCCTTGATAATTGCCAAAAAATTCTCGCCATAGAGCTGATTCATGCCGCTCAGGGCCTAGAATTTAGACGTCCGTTGCAAGCAGCTGTCTGGACAGAAGACCTTCATGCCCAATTCAGAGCGGTTGTACCCGTTTTAGACAAAGATCGTGTCTTGTCTACCGATATCGCAAAAAGTGTTGCCTTTATCCAACAATACATTCAACATGATTGATAGAAATTATTCCGAAGAAGAACGGAACTTTTTTAACGAAGACCAAGACCTCGAAACGACCGTTAAACGGCCCAAATTTTTATTGGTGTTGGTCATTTTGTCTGGTATCAACATCGTTACTAGTATGATTGGTGCATTAAGTGGTATGTTGGGTTCAAAACCTGATCAAGCCATGATCAAAAGCGCAAAACTAGAGTTTGCCAATATGCGTGAGCAACTCCAAAAAGCAGATGCCGAAGATTTCATCTATATTATTGATCAAATGCAGAGCCTTACCGTCAACATGTTCAAGCACTTTCAAGCGTACAATAGTTTTCAGTTTTTGATCTTAGTGCTCGGTTTAACGGGTATAGTATTGATGTATCGCGGTAAAAAGCTGGGCTTTCATTTTTACATTATCTATACCCTAGGCTTGGTGCTTTTGCCCTACTTTTTCAATCCAATAACAGGGATCCCAACCTTGCTTACTATTGTAGGAATAATTTACGGAGGTATTTGGGTTTGGTTGTATAGCCGCAATCAACACTGGTTAAAAGACTAATAATCAACTAAGTGCTAAAATATTTTGCCGGGGTTTAAGATACCATTCGGGTCAAATACTTTTTTAATGCCACGCATGAGTGCAAGTCCAGTTTGGTCAAAAGCCAGATCCATGTAGGGTTTTTGGACTAAGCCAATTCCGTGTTCACCAGAAATCGTGCCTCCCATCTTCACCACTTCAGTAAAAAGTTCGCGGATAGCTACCGTGAGCTCGGTTTCCCAGAAGGAGTCGCTAAGGTTTCCTTTAATGATATTCACGTGTAAATTTCCGTCGCCAGCGTGGCCATAGCAAACCGACTCAAAGCCGTATTTGCTGCCAATAGATTTAACGGTGGCAAGCAATTGTGGCAATTCAAATCTTGGAACAACCGTGTCTTCTTCCTTGTAAGTAGATTGTACTTTAACAGCTTCTCCAACTTTACGGCGCAGGCTCCACAGCGTATTTTTTTGGGATTCGGACTCCGCAAATAGGATTTCATCGGTTTGATACTGCTCCAATACTGCTAAAATACCTTCGCATTCTTTCATGAGTTGTTCGGGGTCAAAACCGTCCACCTCGATGAGTAAATGTGCGGCGTGGTTATCCTTGACTTCGATGCTGTAGTCTTCGGAAAACGCTTGCGACCACTTGAGGGCATTGTGTTCCATGAATTCAAGCCCACTGGGTGTAATGCCTGCATTAAAGACGGCTGCTACCGCTTCACAGGCCTGTTGCGCATCGTAGAAAGGAACGAGCATCAGTAGGGTATGCGTAGGGTGCGGAATGAGTTTGAGTACAATTTTAGTGACAAAAGCAAGTGTTCCCTCCGAACCCACGAGTAGTTGTGTGAGGTTGTAGCCAGTGGCATTCTTCAGGACGTTGGCACCTGTCCACATAATGGTTCCGTCGGGTAGAACGACTTCTAAATTGAGCACGTAGTCTTTGGTTACACCATATTTGACTGCTTTTGGACCGCCGGAGTTTTCTGAGATATTTCCGCCAATAAAACACGAACCCTTACTTGCAGGGTCGGGAGGGTAGAACAAGCCTCTTTCCTTGACGGCATTTTGTAATACTTCAGTAATGACCCCTGGTTCGGTCGTAATTTGTGCGTTTTTTTCATCGATGTCTAAAATGCGATTGAGTTTTTCGCAACTCAATAGCACCCCGCCGTGTATAGGCAGACAGCCACCGCTGAGGCCAGTTCTGGCGCCTGCAGGGGTTACTGGAATATTATTTTGATTACAATAAGCGAGTATTTTGGAGACTTCTTGACTGGATTCAGGAAATAAAACGACGTGCGGGGTAAAATGTAAATCTTCGGTGTAGTCGTGGTTGTAGGCCTCGCGGGTTTCGAGGTCGGACTTGCAGCGCTCTTTGAGTAAGTTCTTAAAAAAGGAAAGGTCGTGGTGATTGATTGTATGATACATTATGCTTTCATTTTTATGGCGCCTACAAAGAAGATATCGCGCGTGTTGATAGGAATTGCCGCGGCTTTTGGTATTTTGCTGTACATCCATTGATGAAACCTCTTTGGTTTTTTATTGAGTATGAACAATGCAAAATAAATGAGCCCTAAAGAACGATAAACCGGCGGGTACTTAAAAAAAACAGGCTTAAAACCATGTGCTGTCAGAAGAGCTGTCATGGACTTTTTGGTGAAATAATGCAAGTGAGTAGGTGGGTGAATCATGCGCCACTTTTTGCCTTGCAAGCGGGGAAGTAGGGCGCCAAAGTCTCCGGTAGTGAGATAAAGCATTGCACCTGGCTTTACTTCTTTACTTGCCTTTGCTATAAAGGCTCCTGGATCAGCTAAATGCTCAATGACATCCCACATAAATACAGCATCGTAAGTCTTTGAATTGTTTTGCTCTAGGTAGTTTTCGGCAGAAAAGTAGGGGCCAAAATGTTCATTGGCATAGTGAATGGCGTCCTTGGAAATATCGTAGCCTTGATAGTCGACGCTTTTAAATTGTTGCTGAATAGTTTGATAAAAAAAGCCATAAGCACAACCAATTTCTAGGATCTCCTTGGGTTCAGGTGCATTTTTGGCAATTTGCTGGAGCCGTCTTTTAAAATTCATTTGTAGAATTTCTTTGTCGGCTAAATAATCTGCGTATTCCTCTCCTTTAAAATAATTTGCTGCGTATAATTCTTGTAAATAGGTGTGGTCTAATTGAAGATTGGCCCAAGCGTGCCCGCAACTTTGGCACTTTAATAGCGTGTTGTCAAAAATGGGTTCGGTCTTTGAAAAATGACAGATGGGGCAGTGCGTATTTTCCATGAATGCGAACATAACTAAAATTGCTGAATTCTTGCCGACGGTACATTTTATTTTATCTTTGAATAGAAAATCAACGCAATGTCTCAGCAAGTATATTTAATTGACGGAATCCGTAGTGCAATCGGTAATTTTGGTGGTGGTTTGGCCGCGCTTCGCGCCGACGACCTGGCCGCTAAAGTTTTGGCTGGTTTACTTGATCGTCATCCGAACCTCGATCCAAAATGCATCGAAGACGTGCTCTTGGGTTGCGCCAATCAGGCAGGCGAAGACAACCGCAATGTAGCCCGAATGGCGGCCTTGTTAGCAGGCTACCCCCTTGAAGTACCTGGTGAAACCATTAATCGCCTTTGCGCATCTGGTTTAGCCGCAGCTATTCATGCGGCCCGCGCACTGCGCTTGAACGACGGTAATGTTTATGTGGCCGGCGGTATCGAGCACATGACGCGCGGCCCATGGGTCATATCAAAAACCTCGGCCGCTTTTGGCCGCGACGCCCAAATGTTCGATTCTAGCTTTGGCTGGCGTTTTATCAATCCGAAAATGGAAGCGCTCTACGGTGTGGATAGTATGGGCATGACCGCTGAGAACTTAGCGGCACACTACAGCATCACTAGGGCAGATCAAGACGCTTTTGCGTGCTGGAGTCAAGAGAAAACTGCTGCTGCCCAAGCCGCTGGCTTCTACACGGAAGAAATTCTACCTATTGCCATTCCTCAAAAAAGAGGCGAGGCTATTATTTTTGATAAAGATGAGTTTTCGCGGGCCAATACCACGCTGGAAACCCTTGCTAATCTGCGTCCAGCCTTTCAAAAGGAGGGCAGTGTTACCGCCGGAAACGCCTCTGGGCTCAATGACGGCGCAGCGGCGCTGCTATTAGCCAATGAAGATGGTGTGCGCATGCATCAACTCCAGCCAATGGCCAAGATTATTTCTTCAGCCGTTGCCGGCGTTGAGCCTCGCATGATGGGCATTGGCCCTGTGCCGGCAAGCCAAAAAGCGCTACAAAGAGCAGGTTTATCTCTAGAACAAATGGACCTCATTGAAATCAACGAAGCATTTGCTGCTCAGGTGTTGGCTTGCACGCGCGCCCTTGGTCTGCAAGACCGCGATGCGCGCATTAATCCGAATGGCGGCGCTATTTCACTTGGGCACCCATTGGGCATGTCGGGTGCTCGTTTGCTACTCACTGCCGCAAGGCAATTAAAACGCAGCAATAAACGTTATGCATTGGTAACTATGTGTATTGGTGTTGGGCAGGGTTATGCAGCGGTCATCGAAAATGTTTAAGATGCGTTTGTTTATTTTTCTTATCGTGTCTTCAATCTTTTTTTCTTCTTGTAAAAAAGAGGCTACGCGGTGGCATGCTGATTGGTTGCTGCCTGTCTTGAAAGATACACTGAGCTTGTCCAATTACTACAACGACTCCACCCTTAGTATCACCGGAACTCAGATCAACATCAATTTAAGTCGCACTTTACTCGACCTTGGCTTGTCGGACCTCATTGTAATTCCCGACACCTCCATTTCTCAGCAGTATCAAGCCAATTTTACAGTCAGTAATGTTTCGCCAGGTTTTACGTTTGTCAATAGCCTCAAAAACCATGAGCTCGATCTTGGCGATATCCAACTCAAACAGGTTCGTGTACAGAGCGGTCAAATTGAATTAAAGGTCTATAATCCGCTCAATACCGCAGTTTTGTATCAAATTGAATTGCCTAGCGTAAGCCAAAATGGTCAAGTTTTTGTGCAGAACTATACCGCAGCAGCCGGAAGCGTTCAAAATCCAACGGTAGCTATTGAAACCATTAACTTGAGTGGTTACGATATCGATTTAAGTGGTCAACAGGGCCTTGAATTCAATCAAATACAATCCAAACTCACCCTCAAAACAGATCCAAACGGCCAAAGCGTAACAATTTATAACAATCAAATCTTTAAGTTTGAAGCGGCCTTTAAAAATCTGCGTTTTGATTACGCAAAAGGTTACTTCGGCTCCACACTCCTTGCAGGTCAGCAACAATTTTCTCTTCCGTATCTCGATAAAATTACTTCCGGATCCATCGCGCTACCAGATCTCAATTTATCGCTACAAGTTGAGAATGGTTTTAAAATGGCAGTTCGTGCTCAAATTGCGCAAATGGTTTCGACCAATACCCAAGGGCAAGCTATTGAGCTTAATGCACCAAGTATTGGGCCGAGTATGTTTTTAGCTGCGGCAATGGGTACCTGGAATAACCTTCAACCGAGTTCCCTTACACTTCAGTTTGATGCAAACAACAGCAATGTTAAAGATTACTTAGAAAACCTCGGAGCATACCACAATATTTCCTATGAATTGCAACCCAATCCTTGGGGCAATACCTCCGCTGGTCATGACGAAGCGTTTGCCCATAGTAGGCTGCGCTTAAAAGTGAGCGCCCAAATGCCTATGGCACTCAATGCAGATGGCCTCACCCTTCAAGACACCTTTGATTTAGACCTTTCCCAAGATCTAAATAAATCACACATTACAGGAGCTACCCTTCTTCTCGATGCCACCAACGCTTTTCCTGTGGCTTGTGACATTGTTTTGTATTTTATGAAAGATGGACAGGTTGCCCATACAATTATTGCCGATGCCCAATTAGCAGCCTCCACACTTGGCCAGCTAGACCCTCTGGATGGCTTGCTCAAAAAAAAGAGCAAGATCAAAATAGTTTTACCACCTTCAGTTGTTGCGGATCTCCAAGACCTCAATCAAGTTGCCGTTAGCGCCAGTTTTTCCACCACTGACCCCCAAACCGGCTTAGCCACACAGCAGGCAATTCAAGCCAATGCTTTTTTAGCTTTGCAAATTCAAATGCAATTGCAAACTCAAATCAGACCCTAATGCGCTATTTGTTCATCCTATTTCTTGCTTGTCAACAACTTGGCTTTGCGCAGCAAACACTGCTGATCGATACCTATGGCCATTACAACAGCACGGGTGTAAAAAGGCAAATTACAGACGCTTTTTTATACGGTGGCCTTATCGATTCAAGCCATATTCAGACCACACTTTCTCGCTTAGGTACCCGCAACACATTCGGTTTAAATATGGGGATGAACGCCCAATGGCAAACCCCTTGGTTGCTTTCAAAAGATGCCAATAAATGGGGTTCTAGTTATCGTTTGGTCATGGGTGCTGGCGTCCATCAATACGGGGGCATTCAATTTTCAAAAGATCTTTTTGGCTTGGTTTTTCAAGGTGGGTTACCTTACCTGAGCGATACCCTAGACCTAAGCGGCTTGAAGGTGGAAGCCACTACTTTTACCAAAATTGGTTTTGGTTTGGTCAATCACCTCACCCAATCATCCTTTTTAGTGCATTTTGTGGGGGTGCAAAATCACTTGAGTGCTTTTATGAACGCTGCAACATGGTATCAAGATGCCAGCACAGCACAAATTGATTTAGCTTTAAATGGTCAAGCGCAGATCAATGCAAACAATACGATGGCTTACGGTCTTGCCCTTGACCTCGACTACCGTTTTGGTTCTGCTGAATACGATGAAGCACCGCAGCAATTTCAACTGCTTGTCCATAATTTCGGGATAGCAAGAGCCAAACAAACAACTGAGTACAGCCTAGACGGAGCCTTGCAATACGCCGGGTATTCTTTGGCAGCATGGCAGCAAACAAGTTTAGATCAGCTTGCAGCTGGGTTTTTAGATTCTTTAGGATATGAGAAAAACAGCGCTCAAAAATGGATTTTTTTGCCAGCGCAAATCCAATTAGCTAAAGTATGTGATTGGGAGCGTCCAAATCGTATTGAGGCCTACTATGGTGCACAGTTTATACTCCGTCAAACCTATATTCCGTTCGTTTATGCTGGAGCGCACTTCAAAGTGAAAAAAGCATGGCAAACGGGTGTAGGTATGGCCTATGGTGGCTTTGGAGGGCTGCGCGCCCAAGCCTATTCAGCTATTCGATTCAAGCGTTCGCAGTTGCTTTTGCGTTCCGATAACATTGCACTTCAAAATGGTGCCTCACTTTATCTTCAGTTCCGATGCGATTTCTAAGTGTCCTTAGCTTTTTATTATTCGTACAAATAGCAAGTGCGCAATCGCGCTTTTACAAATTGTATTCAGGAACAGGTTTTGATAAAGGCGAGGACGTATTGGCTTTGCCTGATTCCAGTTATTTAATAGCGGGCAGTAGTGGAAGTTTTGAGCAGAACGCACAGGGCTTTCTCATGAAAATAGACTCTTTGGGTGCATATGTTTGGAGCCAGGCCTACGGCGCGCAAGAAACCGAAGAGGTGAAGCGTGTTTTTTATAGGCCAGGAATGGGCTATTATCTTGCGGGTATGTCGAATTCATGGAGTGGTGGCAACTACGATCCAATGCTCATTTTTACCGATCTTTCGGGTAATCAGCAATGGATCAAAACGTATCAAAACCCAGCCTGGGACCGCATACACGACGGCGTTCAAACCAAAGATACCGGCTTTGTACTCGTCGGTGAAAGACAGGCTACATTAGGTGCTGAAGCCGATGTTTTGCTATTGCGCATCGATAAAAATGGCGATACCCTCTGGACTAAAACGTTGGGCACTACTGGCCCGGACCGCGCCAATAGCATTATTCGCATCTCGGACACCACCTATGCAGTTGGAGGGGAATGGTATGTTGCTGATTCAAGCGCAGCTAAAGGTTTCGTCCTGAAAATTAACGATCAAGGGGTAGTGGAGTGGTTTGATACCTTGGGGCATTTAACTGGAGCATTTTCTGTTTTGGATCTTACGCCCAACTTATACGGTATTCAATTTGCCGGATACCGTTTAAACAACAACTCGGATTACGATAAATTCAGCGGATCTATTGGTTTGGATGGTGTTGTTTTGACCCAAGTTGCACCTG
>JALRJE010000051.1:0-10000 GCA_023268965.1 Crocinitomicaceae bacterium | reverse complement strand
CTTTTCAATGGTTTGTGGGCTTATTTGTAGTGATTCATTTTATTCCGGCTATTTATCTATTGCTTTTTTTATGGAGATCTAAAGAATTGAATTTTAGCATTAAACAGATTCAAATTCCTGCTAAGTTTCGACGCTTGATTTTATCCTATTCTGGTTTTAGTTATGTCAACTCCTTGGCTACGCTACTCGTTATTTCCATGGATGCTTTAATGATTGCGCAATTGATAGGATTGGATGCCACTGGGGTCTACACCACCATGCTCTTTTTGATTAGCGCTGTTGTTTTTCCGTACAGATCTATCATGCGTGTGGCGACACCTTTGGTTGCAAAGCTTTGGAAAGAAAGAAATAGGCAAGGACTGCAAGAACTTTATCAAAAGAGTTCTTCTGTTGGGCTTTTATTGGGCTTATTTGGTTTTCTTGGTGTTTGGGTAGTTATTGACCCCCTCCTTTCTATGGTACCGGCTTATCAGACTGGTAAATGGGTGTTTTTTATTTTGATGTTGGGTCGACTGATTGATATGTATTTTGGTTTAAACGGCATCATTTTTTCGACCTCCAAAAAATACAAGATCGATTTGATATTTACAATTTGCTTGATTGCCAGTGTTTATTTTGCCAACCTTTGGCTCATCCCTATATTTGGTATCGTGGGTGCTGCAATTTCAACGAGTTCGGCTTACTTACTATATAATATATTAAGAGGATTCTATATTCAACGGCACTACCGACTTTTTCCTTATCAGTGGGTACAACTTAAATTATTTCTTCTTGGTATCACCGTTTTCTTTCTCTTTTCTTTATGTGGCCATGTGACTGCAGATTGGTGGCCAATGCAACCATTTGCACAAATTATCGTCAATGAATTAGTGCTGTTTTTGGTTTTTGTTTTCCCCATTTTTATTTGGAATTTAGAACCTGAAACGGTTGGGTATATTCAAGGACTACGGAAGAAATGGCGTTGGAAAAAGTCTTAATTTTTTAAGTCAAAGGATGGTTATCGTTTTAAATTAGCTAAAAAGATAAATTGAAAGTAATGAACCTGCACCAAGTTTTTAGTCGTTTCTTCTTTGTTTTCTTTTTGACATGCAGTCTTCAATTGAAGGCGCAGGAGATCACACCTGACGATTCCTTTACTTTTGACTTGTGCTTGCCAAATGCTGTATCCAACGCGCCTTTTCAAAAAATCATGCAAGGCCTAGTACATGCAAGTACCCATTATCAATATGCCTTAAGTTCAGGTTTATATTTTGGTGCGGGAGTGCATTATAGCTATTTAGCTATTAATGAATTTAGAGTGCAGCCCAAAGTCTATGGGGGCATTCATTCCGGCGCTGTTTTTTTGAAAACCGGACACGAGAAATTTTGGTCAGAACGTTTCGGTACCGACATCGGCCTTCGGGCGGGCTGGGTGCGGAGTTACATAGTTTCAGACGCCTTAGAAGAAGTTCAACAATCGCCTCAAATAAGAGAAGGATTATATATAGAGCCAAACATCAGTCTGATCTTAACCTCTGATGTTAACCAAAGCTTTCGTCTATGTATCGGATTTCCAATTTATGGCTATACTTTCTCACCTGAACTTATTGGAATTGAAGGGAATATGGGTTATGACCCGAAAGATTTTGAAGGAAACTCTAGTTATTTAAGTGTGGGTTTTGGCTACACTTATTATTTCAATGGTAAAAAAAGTACGGCATTAGAAGATTAGGTCTGTATAACCCCTACTTTGTATTCGGGCAGTACCCCTTGATGCGCAGCCATTTCTATGCCCATTGAAAGCACTTTTCTTGTATTTATAGGGTCTATTATGGCATCTAGCCAAAGTCGACTAGCTGCATAATATGGAGAGATCTGCGCATCATAACGCGCTTTGATTTCTTTGAGCAAGGCCTCTTCACGCGCAGGGTCGATGGTTTCTCCTTTAGCTTTTAGTTGAGCTACTTCAATTTGTAAGAGCGTTTTAGCTGCAGCAGCACCGCTCATGACCGCGATTTCGGCTGTAGGCCATCCGATAATAAATCGAGGATCATAGGCTTTTCCACACATGGCATAATTACCTGCGCCATAAGAGTTCCCAATAATGACTGAAAATTTTGGCACTACACTATTGGCCATCGCATTGACCATTTTGGCACCATCTTTTATGATACCGCCGTGTTCGCTTTTTGAGCCAACCATAAAACCAGTCACGTCATGAAAGAAAACTAAAGGTATTTTCTTTTGGTTACAGAGCATAATAAAACGCGCAGCTTTGTCTGCACTGTCACCGTAAATGACGCCACCAAATTGCATTTCACCCTTTGCATTTTTAACTACAGTTCTGTTGTTGGCAACGATGCCAACACTCCAACCATCGATACGTGCATAAGTAGTAATGAGCGTTTTACCAAAATTTGGTTTGTATTCGTTCATTGAATTGTCATCGATTATGGTTTGCAATAACGCTCGGGTATCGTAGGGTTTGGAGCGGTCTGCGGGTAGCAAACCGTAGGCGTCTTTTGGTGCTCTGGCAGGTTCAATAGATGCAACACGGTCAAATCCTACCTTTTCTTGGTGTCCAATTCGAGAGAACAGATCTCTAATTTTGAGTATGCATGCTGTATCGTTCTCGACTTTGTAGTCGCAAACACCTGAGATTTCTGTTTGGGTAGTTGCCCCCCCCAAGGTTTCATTATCTATTTCTTCGCCAATAGCAGCTTTTACTAAATAAGAGCCGGCCAAGAATATGGTTCCTGTTTTATCGACGATGAGTGATTCATCAGACATTATTGGCAAATACGCACCGCCTGCTACACAATTGCCCATGACAGCTGCTATTTGCGTGATGCCCATTGCCGACATCTTGGCATTATTTCTAAAGATTCGCCCAAAATGTTCTTTATCGGCAAAAATATCTTCTTGTAAAGGAAGATAGACGCCTGCAGAATCTACTAAATAAATAATAGGGAGTCTGTTTTCCATGGCAATTTCTTGCGCCCTTAGGTTTTTTTTGCCTGTAATCGGGAACCATGCGCCAGCTTTAACAGTGGCGTCATTTGCAACCACGATGCATTGACGACCACTCACATAGCCGATCATGACTACCACGCCACCGCCAGGGCAACCGCCGTGTTCGGCATACATGTCGTGACCAGCGAGTGCGCCAATTTCAAAATGCACTGTATTGGGGTCGAGGAGGGCGGATATGCGCTCCCGCGCAGTCATTTTTCCATTTTCATGGTGTTTTTCGATTCGCGCTTTGCCACCGCCTAGATGGATTTTGTCAAGGATTTGTTCCAGCGCTCGTATTTTGAGACGCATTTGGTCTTCGTTGAAATTGAAGTCGAGTTCTTGGTTTGTTGCCATGTGTTGATTGCTTCCCAAATATACGTAGAAACCTTGTCATGTTTCGGCTTTTTCCTATTTTCATGCTGTGAACTAAAAACCTCCAACATACATGCAAGAAAGTCCGACAACAAATGCCCCTGAAAAAACGAAGAAGAACCGTTTGACACTTTATATTTTAGTGGCAATGGTCTTTGGTGGTGTCTTGGGTTCAATCGTTCACTTAAATTTTGACGCGGCGGTTGCATTGCAATTCAGCACTTACATCAAATTACTTGCTACTATATTTATTCGCTTGGTTCAGATGATCATTGCACCGTTGGTACTTACTACGCTCGTAGTGGGTATAGCCAAATTGGGTGACCTCAAATCAGTCGGAAGAATTGGAGGCAGGGCCCTAGCTTGGTTTTTTACGGCATCCTTAATTTCTTTAATTATCGGTTTGTTGTGGGTCAACTTTTTACAGCCCGGAAACGGAGTCAATTTGTCGAATGTTGATCAAGCTGCCGCAGTAGAGCTCACCACAAAAACGCAAGATTTTTCTATTCAGCATTTTATTGAGCACATCATTCCAAAATCGGTTTTTGAAGCAATGGCCACGAATGAAATATTACAGATTGTTATTTTTTCCATCTTTTTTGGTTTGGCAGCTGCTTCTATCGGAGACAACGTTAAACCGGTAATTAATGCATTAGATAAAACATCGCACATCATACTCAAAATGGTCAATTTTGTAATGAGATTTGCCCCAATTGGTGTCTTTGGCGCTATAGCAGGTGTATTTGCGGTTAAGGATGTCTCTGAATTGATGTTTACCTACACCAAGTTTTTTAGTTCTTTTTTGGTCGGAATTGCGTCACTTTGGGTCGTGATGTTAATCGTGGGATATATTTTCTTGGGTAGGCAGCTCAAAATACTGCTCCAACGTATTGTGAGTCCGTTGGTGATTGCATTTGGCACAACGAGTAGCGAAGCTGTATTTCCTAAATTAACCGAAGAATTAGAACGCTTTGGCATCAAAGACCGTATTGTGTCTTTTATGCTGCCCTTGGGTTATTCCTTTAACCTGGACGGGAGCATGATGTACATGACTTTTGCCAGTATTTTTATTGCGCAAGTTTACGGCGTCGATTTAGACACCGGTACACAACTCACAATGTTACTTGTCCTGATGCTGACCAGCAAAGGAATTGCAGGCGTACCCAGAGCAAGTTTGGTCGTGGTTGCTGCCACTTGCGGAATGTTCAATATTCCGATTGAAGGCATCGCGCTTATTCTTCCGATTGATCATTTTTGCGATATGTTCCGGAGTGCTACGAATGTGCTAGGGAATTCTGTTGCTACCGCAGTTGTAGGCAAGTGGGAAAACAAAAATGCCTGAATTAATTACGACTCAGCAGAGATAACAGCATTTGTTGATCCAAATCATGAAGTCCTTGGAAGGTATGGGTTTTAAACCCAAGCGTTACATATTCATGAAGTACTTTTAACTGATTGTCTTCATCAAAGTAAGGGTCTTGTTTTCCTAAAACAAAGTCTAGTTTTTTTTCCGTAGGAAAGACCTGCTTTTCGAGGTCTGGCGGAAATACGCTAGCCCATAAAATCAATTGAGCAAACAACTCCGGACAGCGCTGAAATAAGCGCGCTGCGGTAGCACCACCCTGAGAAAAACCTAATAAATGGAAGGTAGTATGTGGATGTTCTGCCCGAACCTTCTCAATTAGTTTTTGAAGATAAGCGATGTTATCTTCAATATCTTGGGTACGCCATTCTTTGGTCATCCAGGAGGCACCTACTCTTCCAGAGGTAGCTTCTAAATAAAAACGATGTGGCCCTTCCGGGACAAGAATACCCCAGTCTTCGGAAAGAAAACTTATTTTCTTGTAAAAAAATTGAGCAAGTTGCCCATAGCCGTGAAGGGCAATGAGTATTTTCTGTTTGCCTGCTAAATCATTTTGATAGTAGCGTCTTTTTTGCTCAAATAAAATGTGTTGCTCAGTCATCAATGCTGAATGAGCAACTTTTTCATTTTTTCAACATCATTCACTCGAACCTTAATGAAGTAAGTTCCATTAGCTAGCGCGCTGCAGTCAATGCTTTGCGTTTTTCCGAATGAAGGTATTTCTTTAAGCACTTTTCCTTGAATATCGATGATGTAAATTGTTTTTTGATCGGCCATGCTTGATTCGAGTAGCAATATATCCGATGCAGGATTTGGACTCAACTCAAATTCAAATTGATTTTCATTTAATCCGGTAATATCAATACCCACACAATTACAATTATTGTCAAGGGAATCGTTTATTGTCATGGCATTGCCGTCGTCACAAGGACTACCAGGTAGTATACAGGAGTTGTCATCGATATTGGCGAGCGGATTGTAATTACATGCGCTAGAATCCATGCAACCACTTACATATAAAGTACCAACGCAGTTACAAATAGAATCTATAATATCGTTAAAGGTATCGGGGTTGTTGTCATCGCAGATCTGACCTGGATAGATACAGGAGTTATCATCGGTGTTTGCCAATGGATTGTAATTACAAGATAGCGGGTCCGTACAACCATATACGATTAAATCACCTACACATATGCAATCTGGATTGATGGAGTCGTTGATAGTATTTGGGTTGTTGTCATTACAAGGCTGCCCTGGAAATAAACACGTATTGTTATCTACGTTTGCCAAGGGATTAAAATTACATGCAGCAGGGTTCATGCAACCAGGCACAATCAATTCACCCACGCAGTTACAATTAGCGTCAATGCTATCGTTTATGGTGTTTGGGTTGTTGTCGTTGCAGGGGCTACCTGGTAAGATGCAAGTTCCGTTATCAACGGTTGCAGCTGGGTTGTAATTACACGCCAACGGATTCATACATCCTGGAATAGTAGTGACTACTTGTCCGATGCAATTACAGTTGATATCTGTGCTATCGTTGATGGTTAAGGGGTTGCCGTCGTCACAAGCCGTATTCGGATACAAACAACTGCCATCGTTAATGGTAGCCAAACAATTGTAGTTACAAGAAAGCGGATCAGTACAACCCGAAACTGGCGTTGCAGTACCATAGTTATAGCGCGCAATGGCATGCTGTGTATTAGATTGTGCGCTGAATCCAGCAAGTACAATTTTATTTCCTGGGTATAACGCCATTCCATAAGCGTCGTCCCAGGCAGCTGCAATACTCGTGATGGTGTGTCCGTTTGTTCCAAAAGAAGTTTGCAAGATGCCATTTGCATTGTATTTAGAAACGATGAAATCACGCGCAGCTCCGATTCCGGCGGTGCCAGTAGTTCCGCAGGCCAACAAAGAACCGTCAGGGTGAATCAAAAGTTCGTAATAGGTATCGGCCTGCACGACATCGACAATAGTACTGCCGGCTGTACCAAAGGTCGTTACCAAACTACCATCGCTTGTATTTCTTGCCTGGAGTAGAAAATCCCATGGACCAACATTGTTTTGACCTGCCATGATCAACTTTGTGCCATCGTACTCGATATCGAAAAAGCGGGCATTGAAATTCATCGGGATCAGAACGCCATTACTACCGAAAGAAGTATAGGGAACCCCACTAGAAGAAACTTTTGCTAATAAAGGATAATATACATTGTTGATATAGGCGTCCCCGCAAATAAAGATATCTTGGTTATTGCCAATGACGGCGCTTTGTCCAAAACAAGAATTGCCCGCTAGATTTTGAAAAACGGTGGTGCCGGCAGTTCCAAAATTAAGGTCTAGTTGGCCATTCATATCGCATTGCGTGAGGGCTAATCTATTTGTCGAGAAGCCAGGGACCTTAGAGGTACCTACAAGAATAATTTTGTTGTTTTGAAGAAGTATTTTACGGGCATAATCTTCGCTTGAACCAATATCGTTATGAAAAAATCCGTTTACTCCAAAAGTTTGATCTAGCGTTCCGTTGCTATTGAGTTTGAGCATAGAAAATCTTGGGTTGGCAGCACTCAAACTTGTAGAACCCGCCACTAATAGCTGACCATTTGGCAAAAGTTCCATGTCGTAAGCAAAACTTGATCCGCCAGGTGCATTGTATAGGTAATAGCCATTGGTTCCGAAAGTGTTGTCAATTGTGCCGTCGCAATTGAGGCGCACCACAACCATTCCAAGACTAGAGGTCAGGCCAGAAGTGCCGCAATAGACCATTTTTCCATTTGGTAGCACCACAACATCTTGGGCGTTGTCCATGAAGTTGGTAGCAACTGGTCCGTAACTTGCAAATCCAGCACCTGCAAATGAGAGATCAAGGGATCCAGGAGCTTGTGCATTCAAGTTTAAAAAATAAAAACAGCTAATAATGAGTAAAAAAAGTTTCATAGTTTGGTTTTTTACAATGCCCAAATTTACGCTTATCTTTGAAGGTGCGCAAATTCATTCTTTTTGGTTTTATTGCTCTTTTGCTCTATCAGTTGATTGGCTTCTTTACATTTATTGAAGTGGAGCATTACCTCATTCGCAAAGACATCAAAACCGCTATCAAAGAGACTGTTCCTGAAAATCAATTGATTTCTTTTCACTTTACCAACGAGGAAAGCAAAAAACTCCGTTGGATCAAACCTTATGAGTTTCAACTCCATGGTCGATTTTATGATGTGATCAAAAAAAAGAAGCGCAACGGAGTATGGTATTTCCAATGCATCGACGACCTGCAAGAGACCACTCTATTTAAGAAACTAGATTTTGCTACTGCTAGCAATTTAGTCAATTCCCCTTACCAGCATCCTGTTCATGGTTGGCTAAAGCTCATGAATGAGCCCATGGAACCCATTTCATCTTTGGAGGTCAAGTTATTGAATTTCGCAATAAAAGATACACAATCAATCGGTTTAGCGCTTAACCATTACCTATCTCGTTTTTTATCGATACCCGTGCCGCCTCCAGAAGTTTAAAAATAAACCGTTCGAAATTTATTTTTAAACTTTAATTCATGAACATGCAATCAATATTGTTATTCCTATTTATAGGCTTGACATCATCTTTTATGGTATATTCCCAAATCACCGTAGAGGTTAGAGATGCCTATACCTTCGAGCCCATAAACGGACTTTCTTTTCAAACACCAGCGATGCTCAGTCTGCAAACTAACGCAATTTTCAAAGTAGAGTCAGCGCAATATCCTTTAACCATTGAATGGAATCATCCTGATTATGATCCATATGTATTAACCATTCCAAATACGGGCAACGCGCAAGCGATAACTGTTTATATGATGCCCAACATGCAAACCGAGAACGAAACGGTGGTGTCTGCTAATCGAACAGCAGAAAAGCGCAAAGATGTCGCCCAAAAAATTCAGGTTGTTCGCGCCTCTGAAATCCAATTTCAACAACAGACATCCATGGCCGATGTATTGGCCAATTCAGGATCAATTTTTGTGCAAAAAAGTCAATTAGGCGGTGGCAGCCCTATCATTAGAGGTTTTGAAACCAACAAAGTATTGCTCGTGGTAGACGGAATCCGAATGAACAATGCCATCTACCGCGGCGGTCACCTTCAAAATGTGCTCACCCTTGACCAAGCGAATATGGATAGAGTTGAAATTGTATTTGGACCTGGCTCTGTCATGTACGGTTCAGATGCAATTGGTGGCGTCATGAGTTTTCAGACCAAAAAACCTGTGTTCAGTTCTTCAGACCAATTATTGGTACGCAGCAGTGCATACCTGCGTGGTTTCTCTGCTGGCGCTGGTTATGCGGCAAATGCCCAAGTAAATATTGGTTCTAAACGCTTTTCCTCTTTAACTTCCATTTCGTATGCTGCATTTGGAGACTTGCGTCAGGGAAATAACCGCAGTGAGGCAATTGGTAATTTAGGTTACCGCCCATGGTATGTTGCGCAATTCAATGGTGCGGACAGTATGGTTGTTAATGCAGATAGTAGCTTGCAAGTAGGTTCGGGCTACAAACAATACGATGTTTTGCAGAAATTTAGTTTTGTGCAAAAATCGGGTGTGCTGCATCATTTGAATTTACAATTGTCCAATTCAGGCAACATCGACCGTTATGACCGCCTTACCCTGATGTCCGGCTCCAAGCCGAGATTTGCAGAGTGGTATTATGGCCCGCAGTTTCGTCTGTTGGCAGCTTATACTTTAGAGCTCAACAATGCGACCAAATTTTATGACAACGCAAGAATGATTTTAGCTTACCAAGGAATTGAAGAAAGCCGAATTGATAGAAGATTTCAGCAAGTTAGCTTGAATCATCGCATCGAGCAACTCGATATTTACACCCTGAATGTGGATTTGATGAAGAGAAAAGGCGCGCATGAATGGCGTTATGGTGCCGAGGCTTATTTGAATCTCGTGAATTCAACAGCATTTACCAAAAATATCATAACCGGAGCAAAAACTCCTTTAGATACCCGCTACCCAGATGGCGGTTCTTCCATGAATGGCGCTGCAATCTACGCTTCGCATACCCTTGAGATAGCTGACAAATGGATCATCAATGATGGGATACGCTTGTCACAAGTTGGCTTACAAGCCCAATTCAATGATCAATTATTTTTTCCGTTTCCGTTTAATCAGATCAGTCAGAATCATTTTGCTATAAACGGTAATTTAGGTCTCATTTACATGCCCATTTCCAAATTGCGCATTACACTGAATGGTTCTACTGCATTTAGAGCACCCAATGTAGATGACCTCAC
>JALRJE010000035.1 GCA_023268965.1 Crocinitomicaceae bacterium | reverse complement strand
ACCCCTTTAAATGCTGATTATTCAGGTTTTGTGAAGGTTATTTTGGATGACAACTACGAAAGGTTGTTTACGTTTATTGACAAGCGTAAAGCACCAGAAACGCAAGTCAGTTTTCAAATAGAACTGCAAGATTCCACTACCAATAGCGCTGCGCTTGTCATTGAAAACCAAGTGCCTTTAGTCGATTTATGGCTCTTTTCAAACGAGCAAGAGTTGCATTTTGAGCAAAATTTTCAAACGCTTTTACCTGGGAAACATCGCTTGGAATTCACCTATCAAACGCAGCTTCCTACGGTAGAAAAAATCGCTTACTTATTGCGCTGATTGCGGCATCTATCTGAACAATATTTAACCTCTTCCCAATTTTTCTCCCATTTTTTTCGCCAAGTATAAGGGCGGGCACAGGTAAGGCAAATTTTTGTAGGCAGATCTTGCTTTTTCACTCCTTTCATGTATTAGCAACAAAAAGAAGCTGAGCTTGTTTGTTCAGTATGGATTGGAAGGAACTTACCGAACGAGATATCGACCGCATCATTGAAATGGCTTGGGAAGACCGCACGCCTTTTGACGCCATCTCATTGCAGTTTGGCCTTAAAGAGGCGGAAGTCATTGCTTTAATGCGCAGAGAAATGAAACCAAGTTCATGGCGAATGTGGCGTGCCCGCGTACAGGGCAGAGCCACCAAGCATAGCGCCAAACGCAGTTTTGAAGTGGGTCGTCATAAATGCACGCTTCAGCGCCAGATTACCGGAAACAAGATTTCCAAGCGCTGATTCTTTTACATTGCGTATTTTTGCAGGTTTTGTGGAAAAACCCAACTGTTCAACTCTTTTGAATATGAAAGCGAATAAGTATATTTTCTGGATGAAGCAACCTCTGTATTTGATCATCATTCTTTTTAAATTTACCTCGTTGTTTGCCCAAGGGCCCGCAATTGATTCAACATTGATTAAACGGCCAATATTGCCCAAATTTCCTAAGTCAAGGGTCGTTACGTATCAGCCAATTGAACTTATTGCTGGGCGCACTAGCGTTCCTTTTTATTCGCGCATGCAGAGCATCGATAAATTGAATGCAGAAAATCTCAATAACCTTCCAGCAAGGAGTATCGCAGATGCCTTGTCTTTTTCAGCAGGAGTAGACATACGGCAACGTGGCCTCAGCGGTACCCAAGCCGATATCGGGATTCGTGGGGGTAATTTTGAGCAGAGTTTAATTCTCGTCAATGGTTTTAAAATGACCGACCCGCAAACGGGGCACCATGCGGCTAACTTGCCCATTCCACTCATTGCAGTTTCAGAAATACAAGTTTTTAAGAGCCCTACGGTGTTGCAATTTGGTCAAAGTGCCTTAACTGGTGCGGTGCACATTGGTGCATATGCCCAAGATGCGTTTGAGGTCAAGACAAGCGCTTATGGGGGTAGTTTCAATAGTTTTGGTGCCCAGGCCATGGTGCGCATGAAAATCAAAAAATACCAGCAAATGTTGGCGGTGGCTAGAGATCAATCGGACGGCCATTGGTACAACTCAGATTTCAAAAACCATCAGCTCTTTTACACGAGTTCGCATCCTTTGGGTGTAAAACAAAGGCATAGGCTCACTTATACTGCAGCCTACACCGATAGAAATTTTGGTGC
>JALRJE010000120.1 GCA_023268965.1 Crocinitomicaceae bacterium | reverse complement strand
ACAACATAATTGGTCTTGAGAGTGCCGTCGCCAATACGGGCACCACGCTGAGTATCTTGATAGATTCGAATTTCACTATGCGTAGGGCTCACAAACATACTACTGTCGATCCAACCATTTGCCGGATCCCAGCCTTCACCTAACAAAAAACCTGCGGCAACAGAACAACTTCGGCAAAACCCCCAAGATGACCACAGTTATGCCAACTTAGAACAAATCAATACAAAACACCTTCATCTCGATCTAGAGGTCGATTTTACGGCCCAGACAATTTACGGTGTGGCGCGCCATCTAATGGAAAATAGAGGTGCTGACACCGCTATTTTTGATGTAAAAGGATTGCTCATTCAGAAAGTAACCTTAGGCTCAAAAGGTGCAGAGAAAGAAACAGACTTTACAATTGGGCCTATGGATAAAGACAGCATCATTGGCCAAGCTTTGCTCGTCAACGTGGATGCGAAAACCACCAAAGTCAATATTTATTACCAAACAACTGAAGCTTCAGCTGCACTTGATTGGTTAGACACCTCACTAACAAGTTCAAAAACCAAGCCATTTCTGTATACCCAAGGGCAAGCCATTTTAACGCGCACCTGGATTCCTTTACAAGACGCCCCTTCGAATCGCATTACTTATAGCGCAGACCTCAAAGTCCCAAAAGATTTGCTCGCGCTCATGAGTGCTAAAAACCCAAAGAAACTCCAAAAGAATGGCTTGTATCATTTTGAAATGACCAAACCAATACCGAGTTACCTCATTGCTTTAGCAGTTGGTGACATCGGCTTTCATGATTTCGGCAACAACTGTGGCGTATACGCTGAAAAAGAATTGCTTTTTGATTGTGTCAAGGAATTTGAAGATTTACCGCAAATGATGCAAGTAGCCGAAGAACTTTACGGAACGTATCAATGGGAACGCTATGATGTATTGGTACTGCCCTACTCTTTCCCTTTTGGTGGTATGGAAAACCCAATGCTCACCTTTGCCAATCCCACACTACTCACCGGCGACAAAAGCTTAGTCTCTGTTTTGGCGCATGAACTAGCACATTCATGGTCTGGTAATTTAGTCACGAACCAAACATGGTCTGACCTCTGGCTCAATGAAGGCACGACTGTCTATTTTGAGCAGCGCATCATGGAGGCACTTCGAGGCAAAGAAATTGCAGATGTCTTGGCCCAAGTAGAATTTAATGAGCTCGAACAAACGCTCAATGACATGCGCTCAAGCAATAGTTATCAAGACAGCAAACTACACCTTGACCTCTCAAACCGCGACCCCGATATTGCAATGTCCGATATCGCTTACGTAAAAGGTGCTTTTTTCTTTAGAACACTAGAAAATACCGTTGGAAGAAAAAGACTTGACGCCTTCTTGAAAAGCTACTTCGGTAATTTTGCATTTCAAACCGTTAGTTCAGACCAATTCATTGACTATCTCAATGCGCAACTCTTGGACAAGACAGACCTCCAATTTAATTATAAAGACTGGATTTTCAAGCCTGGTTTACCATCCAATTGCAGTAAAGTGGACGCACCCAGACTCAGCACAATTAACCAATATGCTGCTGAATTCAATAAGGGGAAAAATCCATTTGAACCCACTTACAAATACGAATGGATCCGTAAAAACGGAAAGCGAAAAAGAGTAAAAAGAACCCTTACTCTATCCTATCAAGACCACCTCATCCAAGAATGGCAAATTTTTATACGGTCGCTTTCTACTGAAACCGAACCCGCGCGCCTTCAATTACTTGAGCGTCAATTGCATTTCGGGCAGAGCAATAATAGTGAAATCCTATGCGATTGGTTTGTTTTGGCCTCCTATTCAGACTATATTTTTCAAATCGAAAAAGAAGTGAAGCAATTTTTATTAAAAATAGGGCGCCGCAAATATGTTTTACCGATTTATGAGGCCTTAGCCCGCACACCGAGAGGGCGTATTTTGGCCCAAGGTATTTTTCATGAAGCAAAGGGCAATTACCATAGTGTAACGAGGGCATCTGTTTGGAAAGTCTTGCAAGCCAAAAAGTAAAGAGACCACAACTTAATTGCCGTATTCCGATAAGAACTTGATGCGAATCAGGCGGAGTTCTTCTTCGCTGTATAACCCATCGAATTCTCTATATGCCGTAATGAGGTCATCGGAGTCGGCATTCATAAAGTAATCAATGATTTCTGCTTGGTTATCTGCGTCTAATACTTCGGCGAGATAATAATTGATATTGAGTTTGGTTCCAGAATTGACCACCGTTTCCAATTCTTCCAATAAGTCATCAAAAGATTTACCTTGCGCTTTGGCGATATCCTCTAGTGGCAATTTTCGGTCAATATTTTGGATGAGTTGAACTTTAGCACCTGATTTATTGATCAAGGACTTGACAACGAGGTCTTGGGGCCGCTCGATCTGCTGGGCTTCGACATGAGCCGCAATATGTTCAATAAAAGGCGCTCCATAGCGTTGGGCCTTGCCTGTTCCTACACCTTGAATGGAGGTCAGCTCTTGCAAATCAATAGGATACTGCAAACACATATCGCGCAATGAAGGCTCTTGAAAAACCACAAAAGGAGGGACACCAGCTTGCTTGGCTACTTTTCGGCGTAGATCGATCAATTGGCCATACAATAATTCGTCAAAAGCAGCCCCTTTTTGACTGAGAATGATATCGTCATCGTCGGTATTGGAGAAATCGTGTTGTTTATAAAGTAAAAATGAGCCCGGTTTGACAATAAAATCTCTACCTTTTGCAGTGAGCTTGAGTATTCCGAAAGTCTCGATGTCTTTGTAGAGGTAGCCCGCAACCACAGCCTGCCGTATGACGGCGTTCCAAAAATGCTCGTCTTGGTCTTTACCTATTCCAAATAACAGGAGTTGATCATGCTTGTAGGCTTTGATGTCGGCATTGATATGACCTGACAAAAACGCGCAATAGTGCTTAGATTTTTGAGTCTCTTCCAGTGCTACCACAGCGTTTAATAGGTGATGAAGATACCCACCGCCTTCCATGCGATCTTGTGGATGCTTACAGTTATCGCATTTTTCATGGCAGTTTTCTTGGTTGAATTCCTCCCCAAAATAATGAAGAATAAACTTGCGACGACAAACAGATGTTTCTGAATAAGAAACGATTTCATGCAGAAGTTGGCGACCAATTTCTTGTTCGGTGAGTGCCTTGCCTTGCAAAAACTTCTCGAGTTTCTCAATGTCTTTGTAGCTATAAAATGCAATACACTCCCCTATACCGCCGTCTCGACCTGCTCTGCCTGTCTCTTGGTAATAACTTTCTATTGATTTAGGGATGTCGTGGTGAATTACATAGCGCACATCTGGTTTATCGATGCCCATACCAAACGCAATTGTAGCCACAATCACTTCGACATCTTCCATCAAGAATGCATCTTGGTGACGCGCACGCGAGTTTGCATCTAA
The DNA here is from genome assembly GCA_023268965.1 of Crocinitomicaceae bacterium. Lineage (GTDB taxonomy): Bacteria > Bacteroidota > Bacteroidia > Flavobacteriales_D > Crocinitomicaceae > UBA952. Next base: position 618 of record JALRJE010000120.1, on the reverse strand, counting down.
GCCGGCATGATAAGGCAATGCATTGATACCGTTTACTTGTAAAAGCTCAGCGATTTCTTCTACTTTTTTTCGGCTCAGGCAGTAAATAATACCACTTTGGCCTTCGTGTTGCTTGATATAGCGAATGATTTGTTTTTCAACTTCGCGCTTTGGACGAATTTCGTAATATAGGTTATCGCGGTTAAATGATGATTTAAATACATCGGCATCCAGCATATTGAGGTTTTTCTGGATATCGTGCTGAACTTTTGGCGTCGCAGTAGCGGTAAGGGCAATGACCGGTACTGAGGATATTTTTTCGAAGATTTCGCGCAAGCGTCGGTACTCAGGACGGAAGTCATGGCCCCATTCAGAAATACAGTGTGCTTCATCGATTGCGAAAAACGAAATGTTTACAGAAGTCAGAAAAGCTATGTTTTCTTCTTTGGTAAGTGATTCAGGAGCCACATATAACAATTTTGTTAATCCAGCCTCTACATCACTTTTCACACGGACAATTTCTCCTTTCGATAGGGAAGAATTTAAAAAGTGTGCGATTGATTCATTATTGGAAACACTTCTGATTGCGTCAACCTGATTTTTCATCAAGGCAATTAAGGGAGAAACTACAATCGCAGT
>JALRJE010000081.1 GCA_023268965.1 Crocinitomicaceae bacterium | reverse complement strand
GGTAACTTTGAACCTTCGAAGTTACGAAAAATATTGGCAACAAATTGTGCCATAGCTTACCATTTAAGGCGCGGATCTGCGGCAATATCCTGACCAACGGTGAGGCCCGCTGCTAGATAAAAGGAACCTGCCATGGCAATCATGGCGGCGTTATCAGTGCAATAACTCATTTTTGGAATACTTACTTGCCAGCCGTTTTCTTTTTTGGCAAGCAAGCGTTTTCTAAGTTCAGAATTGGCAGAAACACCTCCTGCAATCAGAACCGTTTGAATCTTGGTTTGCTTTACAGCCTTTTCCAATTTGCTCATTAAAATACTTACGATACTATTTTGAATACTAGCACAGAGGTCAACTTGGTGGTTTTGACGAAACGCCGACTCCTTTTTTTCAGCGGCCTGCAGGGTATATAAAATAGATGTTTTGAGCCCACTGAAACTGAAGTCCAAATTCGGAATTTGAGGCTTAGCAAAGGAAAACGCCATTGGATTACCTTGTTGCGCCAATTGATCTATTAGTGGCCCGCCGGGATAAGGCAGGCCAAGCATTTTTGCAGCTTTATCGAAGGCTTCACCAGCGGCGTCATCAATAGTGCTGCCTAGAACTTGCATGTCGAGGGCATCATTGACGCGCACAATTTGGGTGTGACCACCGCTTACCGTCAGACACAAAAAAGGAAAATCCGGTTTGTAATCGCTGGCGTCGTCAATAAAATGGGCTAATATATGTGCTTTCATATGGTGCACACCAATTAGTGGGACATCAAGTGCCAAACCAAGTGCTTTGGCAAAAGAGGTTCCTACGGTAAGTGAACCCATCAAGCCGGGCCCTTGGGTAAACGCAATTGCATCGAGGTCGGACAGTTTGATCTGAGCGTTTTGGAGAGCAGTTTGAACTACTGGGATGATATTTTCTTGATGAGCTCTGCTGGCCAACTCGGGTACTACACCACCAAACTGTTCATGAACAGTTTGCCCGGCAATGATATTGGCACGAATTTCGTTACCGACAAGGATGGCCGCGGAGGTGTCGTCGCAAGACGACTCGATACCAAGTATTATGGTGGGTTTTGCTGTCAAAAGATTGCTAATTTTGTAACAAACATGACAAAGGTACTTAAAATCACGGGCCTGGTACTTGCCATTCTTATCGAGTGGCTGCTGATCCTTGTCATTGTTTTTATTTTTGCTATCCGCAGCTCTTGGATGCAAACCTACCTTGCCAACCAAGCCACCGCCTACCTGAGTTCAGAACTCCATGCGAAAGTGGAAATTGGTGCAGTTGATATCGTTTTGTTTCGCTTTGTTGACCTCAAAAATGTATACATAGAAGATCAAGCTCAGAAGCCTATTTTGAAGTTGAAACATTTATTTCTTGGTCTTGATAAATTTAAGCTGCTTCAAAACAAACTACTTATTAATGAGCTACGCCTTTATGGTGGCAAAGCGGCGATCTCTCATGGTTTAAAAGAAGGCCAGTATAATTTTACTTTTCTTGCAGATTACTTTTCATCTGATTCACCAGGTCGGTCTTCAACAAATTTTCAGGTGCAATTAGCTAATCTTTCACTCGAACACATCGATTTTAGTTACCATGATTTACGCAAAGACACCGCCACGTTCGGTGTCGATTTTGATCATATTGAACTCAAAGAGCTGCAGTTAAATACCAAGCAAATTAGCACGAATGGCTCAGATTTCAAATTTCAAATTCGAAACTTGAGTTTTATCGAGCGCTCTGGCTTTAAACTAGAACAGTTAGCTGCTGACGCACATTTTTCAGAAAAAGGCCTTGTGCTCAGTAAGGCCAAAATACAGACCGCAAAATCTCAAATTAATCTGCCAAAACTGGCTTTACGAACCCATTCAAGTGACGATTTTAATAATTTTGATGACCGTGTTGTTTTTGATGCTGACTTGGCGCCAAGCAAAATTCACCTGACCGATATCGCTTACTTTGCCCCTGAAATGCGTGGTATGGACCAAACGGTTTATGTTTCAGGCATTGTTAAGGATAGGCTACGAGCGCTGCAAATTCAAAACTTGAATCTACGTTTTGGCAAAGCAACTCAAATACAAGCAAACTTGCGCTTACCTGACTTCAGAAAACCAACAAGTCAACAGTGGCTTCAAGAACAAATCACCACGGCCTATATCGATTTAAAAGATATATCGCTACTACATTTACCGCAAGGTAGTGCGGCTATTCAAATACCTCAAATGCTGCAAAAAGCTGGGTTTTTACAGTTAAAAAACGCCAAAATTTCAGGAAACCCAACTCATTTGCAAGTATCCATTGACAAGGTCAATACGGCACTAGGATCAGTAGCACTTGCGCCCATTATCATTGATCAAGAACCAGATTTGATAAGGATCAACGGACTTGTAGATAGCAGCTTTCTGAGTCTAGACCAGTTCAATATAGGGCAACTCGTAGATATTTCAGCAATTGGTCAGGTAACTGGTGATTTAAAGTTTAATTTAAGTTTGCTTAAGAAAGGCACTTATGCTTTAGAACAGGCACAGGCCAGCCTATCTCAGCTTTATGTCAATAATTACAATTACACCAACATCAATATACAAGATGCTAAAATCATAGATAATCAGCTTTTGGCTAGCGTCAAAGTTGCCGATCAACATTTAAATATGACAAGTATTTTACAGCTCCATTTAGGGGCTGCCCCGAGCTACCAAGTTCAGGCAAATATCGAAAAGGCAGACTTGTGTTCTTTGAAACTTAGTACGATAAAAAACGATCAATTTAGTGCCCAACTCAATGTAGGTGTGGAAGGTCCAAATTGGTCCTCAATGGTTGCTTTTGCAAGTCTGAAAGACTTTAAATATCGAGCCAATGACCGCTTAGTGGCTTCAGAACTGGCGCAAATTCATTACCGTTATCAAAATAATTACACGAATATAGATTTGAGCAGCTCCATCCTAGATTTTGCTATTGAGGGTGTTTTAGCGGAGCAGACTTTAATTGAAGACCTCACGCATCACCTCGCGATACTCTACCCGCCAATAGAGGGGCAAGATCGGGGCTTTCTTCATACCGACGCAAATTTTGAGTTCAATTTACTGGCGCGTAACACCCAAGAATTATTTCAAATCTTTTTGCCAGAAATAGAAATAGCTGCGGGTACTATTCTTAATGGAAGTTTTAATTCCAAACAAGAATCATTTAACCTCAACCTCAATTGTCCAAAATTGAGCTATGCCGATCTAGATTTTGAAATGCTCAATTTAGAACAAAATGTGCAGCACGATGAGGTAAATGGCCTTTTAACAGTGGGTAAACTCAGCATTGTCGACTCCACTTCTTTTCACGAGCTCAAGCTGACCAATACGGGCGCTCATGGTATCCAAGATGCCATCTTATCCTGGGACCCAAATACAGATGACTACTCTGCGCTAACGTGGCGCACCACAATTTTACCCAACGACTACATAAGTTTTGCCCTACAGCCCTCATTCTTTACTGTCAATGGCGTCAAATGGCAAATAGCGAATCAATCCGATATTACGCTCACAGCATCAGAGCTTAATATCAATAGCTTTGAGTTAAATAGAGGCGTTCAACGCATCAAATTAAACGGTTGTTTATCCGATAACAAGCGAGATCAGCTCCGTTTTGATATCCTAGGTCTCGATCTAGGAGAGCTGGGCGCACTTCTTGGCCTACCTAATTCGTACAGCGGTAGGTTTAGTGGTTGGGGAACAATAACCACACCGAATACCAATTTGAGCATTACCGCTGATGCAAATATGGAGCAGTTGCAAATAGACGGGCAAACCGTTGGTGATATCATGATGCACTCAGATTGGAACGATGAGCGGCAAAGCATTGTCTTAGAAGGAACGTTACAATACCGAAATGAACGCACTTTTGATTTTGACGGGTTGTATAAGTTTAAAGAGGACCAACTCGACCTGGGGCTAAATTTCAAGCAAACTGACATTTCTTTTGTCAATGCTTTTTTAGACCCAGAGGTAGTGCAAGGTATTCAAGGCAAACTGAGTGGTCGTTTGCGTTTAAAAGGCAGTCCGAATGAACCAAAATTATCCGGAAAGTTGCGCCTACAAAATGGTGGCGCCGAGGTAGCTATTCTCGGCGTTAGTTATCAACTAGAGGGTGCTATACAAGTGACAGAAGATGCATTTTTCATGGATAATATTCCAGTTAAAGACCCAGAGGGCAATATTGCTTACCTGTCGAGTGCTGTTAACCACACGAATTTTGACAAATGGAACTACGACATTCAAATCAACTTTGAAGATGACCTCAATAAAATAGATCCACGCACCAATCAATTAGTTCCGATAGAGCGCTTCCTGGTACTCAATACTAAATTTAAGGAGGGCGATATCTATTATGGCAAAGCCTACGGAAGAGGTACTGCCGATATTTTTGGCACCATGAGCAATACCGAAATCACCGTAGACGCCACTACGCGGAAAGGTACAGAAGTGATTTTCCCAATGTATGGGATGTCTGAAATTGACGACGACGATAACTTTGTTCAATTTGTTCAAGCAGGTGTTTCAAGCCAAATAGAAAAGCAAGGCATCGATTTTACTGGACTATTCCTTGACCTTAATTTTCATGTAACGCCTGAGGCTAGCATGAAGCTCATTTTTAATGAGCAAACCGGAGATGAAATTACAGCGAAGGGAAGTGGCGAACTCAATATTAAACTCGATCAGTACAATCAACTTACTATGAACGGGCCTTATGTTATAGCGCAAGGTAGCCGTTACAATTTTGCATTGGGTTCTATCAAGCAAACTTTTGATATTGAAGCAGGTTCTAAAATTGAATGGACCGGCGACCCATACAATGCAGATATTGCCATCACCACTGTAACACCCAAGCGCGCTTCCATTTTAGAGCTCAGCCCTGAAATCCAAGACAATACATTGGTCAATCAAGAAATCCTATGTTATCTCAAATTAACCGAATCTCTGTTGGCTCCTAAAATCACATTCGATCTCGTTGCACCGAGAGTGACCGAAACAGGAAAGGCACTCATAGATCGGGTGAAGTCAGACCCAGATGAGTTAAACAGACAGTTTTTCTCCTTGTTATTGGTCAGTAAGTTTCAACCCCTCAAGGGCAATCTTTCAGCTGGAGGCTCGGCGGCATTAGACCTACTCGAATCTCAAATCAATGCCGCACTCGGTAAATTATCTGACAACTACAAACTCAATGTAGATTATGGTGCCGATGAAGTTGCCGGAGAGAGTAAAGTGGAACTCGGTGTAGCGAAAGGATTCCTCGATGATAAGCTCGTGATTACAGGAAGTTTTGGGGTAGAAAACCGCAGTGCTGCTACGGCTAATGGTGCGCAGGCCTACACCAATTCAATGATCGGGGATGTAAATATCGAATACAAGATTCAAGATAACTTTCGTGTGAAGGCCTTTAACCAGTCCAATACTAACTCAGTAAATGAAAATCAGGGTCCGTTTACCCAAGGCTTTGGGGTTTCTTATTATGAAGAATTTCATAAGTTTTCCGATCTTTTATTGATCAAACAACTCAAACAGTTCATTAAAAATGATTCAAAAAAATCCGGAGAATCACTACCCAAAAGACATCGACAACCTGTAATTTTACCACAAGATGAAAAAAGTACTAGTAGCCAATCGCGGAGAGATCGCTCGACGCGTGCTTAGAACCCTCAATCAAATGGACATCCGCAGTGTGGCCATTTATTCCGATGCCGATGCCAATGCACCACACGTGCTCGAAGCCGATGAAGCTGTTTATGTAGGGCAAAGCCCGTCTTCAGAAAGTTATTTACAGCAGGATAAAATCATACAGATTTGTAAGGACCTCGGTGTAGATGGGGTGCATCCGGGCTACGGTTTTCTCTCCGAAAATGCAGGTTTTGCACGCAAATTAAAGGCTGAAGGTATCAAACTCATCGGCCCCTCGCCAGAATCTATGGAAATTATGGGCGATAAACTATCGGCCAAACAAGCCGTAAAATCTTACAATGTGCCGCTCGTACCCGGGGTCGACGAAGCAATCTCAGATGTTACTGCAGCAAAAGTTATTGCAGCAGAAGTCGGTTATCCAATTCTGATCAAAGCGTCGGCCGGAGGCGGCGGAAAGGGCATGCGTTTGGTACAAAATGATGCAGAATTCGAAGAACAAATGACACTTGCCCAAAACGAAGCGCGCTCTTCTTTTGGCGACGACGCTGTTTTTATTGAAAAATTTGTAGACCAACCGCGCCATATTGAAATTCAAGTTTTCGCAGACCAACTAGGCAATGTAGTCTATTTGTTCGAACGCGAGTGCTCGGTTCAGCGTAGGCATCAAAAAGTAGTAGAGGAGGCTCCAAGCGCGGTTTTGACCCCAGCTCTTCGTCAGCAAATGGGCGAGGCGGCAGTTGCGGTATGCAAGGCCTGTAATTACGAAGGTGCGGGCACTGTAGAATTTTTGATCGACGCAGGGCTTAATTTTTACTTCTTAGAAATGAACACGCGCTTGCAAGTAGAGCACCCAGTTACTGAAGAAATCACAGGTCTTGACCTCGTCGAATGGCAGATTCGAGTGGCGCGGGGGGAGCGCTTGCCCAAGCTACAAGACGAATTACATATCAACGGGCACGCCATTGAAGTGCGCGTTTATGCAGAAGATACCCTCGGTGGTTTTACCCCTGACATCGGTACGTTAGATCGCTACCGTATTCCGTCCGGACGCTATATTCGTGTTGACGACGCTTTTAAAGAGGGCATGGAAATCCCTATTTATTATGATCCTATGATTGCCAAACTCGTCGTTTGGGGAAAAACCCGCGAGGAGGCTATAGAGCGCTGTATCGCAGCTATAGACAATTACCAAATTTCAGGCGTTAAAACCACCCTAGACTTTGGCAAATTTGTCTTGAAGCATCCTGCATTTCGAAGTGGCAATTTCGATACCAATTTTGTCAAAACACATTTTTCAGATCCGGCTTTACTCAAAGATGCCATGCAAGAAGAGGAGCGTGCTTTAATTTCTGCGCTAGATACCATTTGGCAAGATGTTCAAGAACAAAAGAAAATCGCATTTGCTTCTCGCAACATTTCCTCCTCTTGGAAAAACCAAATCAGATAAAATATTTAAGAACCGCCGTCATTGGCTCTTTAAAAAAGCGTATTTTTACGGCGCAAATTTGACAGTATGAACTTACACGAATTCCAAGGAAAAGCAATTCTCAAAAAATACGGCGTGGCCGTACAAGAAGGCATTGTAGTTGACAGCATTGAAGCAGCAGTTCCTGCAGCTCAAAAGCTTACAGAAGAAACCGGTACCTCATGGTATGTGGTAAAAGCCCAAATTCATGCGGGTGGTCGTGGTAAAGGTAAAATTGAAGGCACAGAACAAAGAGGTGTTGCAGTGGGTAAATCAGCTGCAGATATCGAAACCTTTGCTAAAAATATATTAGGTGGTACTTTGGTAACAATCCAAACTGGTCCAACAGGT
>JALRJE010000017.1 GCA_023268965.1 Crocinitomicaceae bacterium | reverse complement strand
AATTACGGTCTGGATAGCAACTACCAAGTAATGCTTTGGTTTGCAACCGCAGAGCGCATGATTGCTCAACACAAATATGATTCTGCATTTGTGTTGTTTGACAGCATACAAATTGCTTTTCCATATCATGCGCTTTCAGATGAAATTTTATATCGCAAAGGACAAGCAATGGAGCAACAGGGCCAATGGCAACAAGCCCTTGGATACTATGAAGATTTACTAAAATTGCACGCGGATGATATTTTAGCTGACGACGCGCTATTTCGAATGGCTGAAATCAATGACCTCATTTTGCTCGACAAGGTCTTGGCAGAAACGCTGTACAAACGATTGCTGATGGAATATAAGTCTAGTTTATACGGCTCCGAAGCAAGAAAGCGCATCCGCCTCTTGCGAGGAGATGCGCTTTCGGAAAGCGAGGAAATCTAAAATTTAGAGGTTCGGCATCTCTCTTGTGAAAGACGGGATACCCGTAACGTCCATTCCTGTGATCAGTAAATGTATGTCGTGCGTGCCTTCATAGGTAACTACAGACTCTAGGTTGGCCATATGGCGCATCATGGAGTATTCACTTGTAATTCCCATACCGCCGTGTATTTGACGAGCCTCGCGGGCAATATGGAGGGCTATCTCGACATTGTTGCGTTTGGCCATAGATATTTGTGCGGAGGTTGCACGCCCTTCGTTGCGCAGTTGACCGAGACGCAAAGTAAGGAGTTGCGCTTTGGTAATTTCGGTAATCATTTCTGCTAATTTTTTCTGAATTAACTGAAATGCACCAATTGGGACATTGAATTGCGTGCGTTCTTTCGAATAACGCAACGCTTGGTCATAGCAGTCCATAGCTGCGCCTAGCGCCCCCCAGGCAATACCAAATCGTGCAGAATCAAGGCAACTTAATGGTGCACCAAGGCCAGAACGACCGGGCAAAATATTTTCTTTAGGAACCTTTACGTTGTCGAAGATGAGCTCGCCGGTGGCAGATGCCCTCAATGAGAGTTTGCCGTGCATTTCAGGTGTAGAAAAGCCTTCCATTCCACGCTCTACAATCACACCATAAATGCGTCCTGTTTCGTCTTTTGCCCAAACAACTGCGATATCTGCAAAGGGCGCATTGGAAATCCACATTTTGGCTCCGTTCAAAATGACGTGATCTCCGGCATCTTTAAAGTTGGTGATCATGCCGCCTGGGTTGGAGCCGTAATCAGGTTCTGTGAGGCCAAAACAGCCCATCATTTCGCCTGATGCTAGTTTGGGTAAGTATTTTTGCTTGTGCGCTTCTGATCCGTATTTCCAGATAGGGTACATCACCAAAGAGGATTGTACTGAAGCAGTAGAACGCAAACCGGAATCACAACGCTCGAGTTCTTGCATAATGAGCCCATAAGAAATTTGATCAAGGCCAGGGCCGCCGTATTCTTCGGGAATGTAGGGGCCGAACGCACCGATTTCTCCGAGACCACCAAGAATGTGCATAGGGAAAGTTGCTTTTTCGTAGTGCTCGTCTATAATTGGCGAGACTTCTTTTTTAACCCATGCCCTTGCGGCGTCACGAACCAATTTTTGCTCTTCTGTGAGCAAGTCATCCATGTTGAAGTAATCCGGGTGTTGATATAAATCGCTTTTCATGTTGCTTGATTTGTGCACAAAAGTACGCAATAATCTGAGCAGCTGTAGCATGCAAATTTGAATTATTTTTGTAATCTAATTTCTATACATGCAAAGATTTGAACTCATCGAAAGAGCATCTCAAATGAACAGCTATTTGCTATTCATTTCCTTGCTTTCTTTGACGCTCATTGCTTATGCCCGAATCAGCACGCCTGATGCCTTGTCTTTATCTTGGAAGCGTTTTTGTAAACTGAGTCGGGCAGAGAGTTTTGGCTTTGGTGACGAAAAAATAAAACCTCAAACTCAATCTTTATTTCTTGGAAATTTTCTGGTTTCGTTTAGCTTAATTACCTTTTTGTATTTTCAGGCTGATTATCAGAAAACAGATGCGTTTATTATTGCAATTGTTTTTGTGACGGGTTTTATTTTGTTCCAGTTATTGAATTTTCGTTTGGGCTTGTTGGTTTCAGATAATTGGAAATTAGTAAGCGGAATCGCTGAGATCAATAAACAAATTTGGTCCTTTACGGGTCTGATTTATTTGGCACTCTCTTTTCTATGGTTAATTAACGGGCTGCCCCCTCACTTCTTAAAGTACTGTTTTGCTCTTGTTTTCTTTGCAGCCTATGCATGGCGCATTATTAAAGCATGGAGAGCTTGTGTTCAGGCAAATTTGGAATGGTATTATTTAATTTTGTATCTTTGCGCCTTGGAAATTGTACCAATCCTTTTTGTATGGAGCTGGTTTTCCGCTGAATACCAATAATTAAAACGATAACTTTGGCTATAAAGACCATATTAGTTTCTCAGCCGAAACCAGAAGGCGACAAATCACCATATTTTGATTTAGCTGAGAAATACAAGCTCAAAATAGATTTTCGACCATTCATCAAGGTCGAAGGTGTAGACCCCAAAGAATTTCGTTCCCAGAAAATTGATATCTCTGCCCATACGGCTGTTATCTTAACGTCAAAGGTTGCAGTGGACCATTTCTTTAGAATGGCTGAGGCCGTTCGTTTTGAAGTGCCAGATACCATGAAATACTTTTGTATCACAGAGGCAGTAGCACTGTATTTACAAAAATATGTTACGTATCGCAAGCGCAAAATTTTCTTTGGCAAGCAAACTATTGACGAGTTGGCAGACTTAATGAAAAAACAAAAAGGAGAGAAATTCTTACTCCCTTGTACTGACATTCTCAGAGACAACATTCCGCTCACGCTTGAGAAATACAACATTCCTTTTTCAAAAGCCATTCTGTACCGTACAGTTGCCGCTGACCTCTCTGATTTAGAAGATGTCTATTACGATATGCTGGTATTTTTTAGTCCAGGAGGTATAGAATCTTTGCTAAAAAATTTCCCTAGCTTCAAACAAAATTCAACGGTAATTGCCGCTTTTGGCCCAACCACGGCGAACGCTGTCTTAAGCAATAACCTTCGCCTAGACGTTCATGCGCCGCATCCTAAAGCGCCGTCAATGGTAGGGGCAATAGAATTGTTTGTTAAAGAACAACTCAAGAAAAAGTAAAGCATTCGCTTTGTTTTCAACTTTAGTATTTTTTCCTTATTAGGATTTTCTATATATTTACACAAACTTAAAATTTAACGCATGAAAAAACTATTATTCTCAGCTGCTATGTTACTTGCGGGTGTTAGTGCGAATGCGCAGCTAGCTCCAGGTAGTATTGCCCCTAACTTTACCGTGACTGCATACCAGCCATGGTTGTCTACCGCTGGTATGACCAACAACGGTTCATACACACTTTACGATTATCTTGATCAAGGATACACCGTATTCTTAGATGTATCTGCTACTTGGTGTGGTCCATGTTGGAATTACCATTTAGGAGGTGCTCTAGAAGATATCTATGCTGCTCACGGCCCAGCTGGTGCACCTGGGGTTGCATCTACTACAACAGACGACGTTATGGTTATCTGGATTGAAGGTGATGGCCAAACTGGTGACGCTACAATGCTAGACGGTTCTGGCGCTATCGGCAACTGGATTGAACCAGCTGCAGGTAACCAAATTCAATTCCCAATGGCTAACCCAGCTTCTGCTGCAGCCAATCAAATCAACAATGACTACGCAATCGCATACTTTCCAACAATCTATCGTATTTGCCCTAATCGCATTATCGAAGAAGTTGGTCAATTAGGTGCTTCAGCGTTATATGCTACTGTTTCTGCTTGTCCGCCACCAGCATCTGCACCTGCAGACGTTGCTGCGTTGAGCTACACTGGTGCAGCCGTTCATTGTGAAGGTGCTTACACCCCATCTGTTGACATTCAAAACAATGGTACTTCTCCACTTACCGCTGCAACTGTAACCATCACACAAGGCGGTACAACTGTTTCTACAGGTACCTACAGCGGTAGCTTAGCTACTTATGGTGTTGCCAACGTAACTTGTTCGCCAATTGCAAACTTTACAGGTGGTGCACTTGTTTGTACAGTTACAACAGCAGGTGATGCATCTGCTGCTAACAACACAATGAATGCAAGCGTAGCTGCTGCTGCTAATGCAGTTTCTCAGTATGTTACTGTAAATATTACTACTGACTATTATGCTTCTGAAACAGCATGGACAATCAAGAATAGCGCTGGTGCAACAGTTGCACAAGGTGGTGGTAATTGGGCTGACATGACAACAGGTCAAGCAGGTCAAACTGTTCAAGCTCCACAATTAGTTACACTTAACCCAAGCGAGTGTTATACGTTCGAAATTACTGACTCTTACGGAGATGGTATCTGCTGTGCTTACGGTGATGGTGCTTACTCTTTAGTAGACGCAAACGGAACAACAATTGCTTCTGGTGGTGAATTTGCTTCTTTAGATACACGTGCTTTCAAAACAGGTGCATTAGGAATGGATGAGTTGGCTACAATCGCAATGAATGTATATCCTAACCCTGCTTCTTCTGAAGTAAATGTTTCTTTCGAAGCTACTAACAACGATTACGCAGTTTCTTTAATGGATCTTCAAGGTCGCGTTATTGCTGCAAAAAACATGACGAACCTTAACGGAACACAAGTTGTTTCTTTCTCAACGGAAAACGTTGCTAAAGGAAGCTACATCGTAACTGTTACTGTAGACGGTCTTACAACTACTAAAAATGTAGTTATCAAATAATTTCTCTCACAAGAAATGCAAAGCGCCCTCCAACGAGGGCGTTTTTTTTTGACCTTTGTTTTATGTTTATTCCTTTTGGATCTGAAGTTGAACTTCTCGCTTTACCAGAGCGCTTTACTTTCCCATTTTACTATGACGTCCATCCTATGGCGAAGCATGCCGTAGATTTATTGCAGCATCGTTTAAAAACGGAAAGTTATGGCCATGATTTTGGTATAGATAGAAAAGAAAGGCGCGGTGCCATTGGCAAAATGTTTGGTGTCTTAGTGGTACAGGAGAGCTCCGGAAAATTAGGCTATTTAGCTGCTTTTTCTGGCAAGCTAGGCAATTCAAATCACCATGTTGGTTTTGTTCCACCAGTATTTGATATACTTGATACACAAGGGTTTTTTCGTAGAGAAGAAGTAGAGATCCACGAGCTAACTATTCAGTTAGAACAATTAGAGGGATCGAAGGAATTAGATAAGTTAAAAGAAGCCTTTCAAGTATTTCAATTAGAATGGGAACAGCGAATAGACGAGGTAAAACTTAAACAAAAGGCTTCAAAAATGATACGGGATATCAAACGCAGCGAAGCACTTGTTCAAGATCCGGAAAATATAGCAGTTCTTGAAAACTCACTTCGTGAAGAAAGTATGCATGAAAGCCGTGCACTCAAGGCCTTGAAAAAACAAGCCCAAAAGGAGTTGTTCGCTCGTTCAGAACAATTGCGTTTATTCAAACAAGAAATTGAACAATTAAGAGCTACGCGTGCGGCTCAATCTGCAGAAGTTCAGCAGCGGATTTTTGAACGCTACACGTTTTTAAATGCCTTAGGCCAAACCCAAAACGTACTCAACCTTTTTGCAGAATCACCACCCGCTGGGGCTGGCGAATGTGCTGCACCGAAGTTATTGCACTACGCCTATTTGCACGAACTAAAACCTGTATGCATGGCAGAATTTTGGTGGGGAATGTCACCAGATTCAGAGGTACGTATGCATGGTAATTTTTATCCATCCTGTAAAAGCAAATGTGAACCCATACTTGGCCACATGCTGCAGGGCCTTGATGTAGACCCCAACCCGATTACGACAATTCATCCTGCGAAGGAATTAGAAATTATCTATGAAGACGACTGGATTGTGGCGATCAATAAAAGTCCGGAATATTTGTCTGTTCCTGGCAAGAACCCTCAGCCCAATTGTTTGGAAGACCTCAAAAAGCGTTTTCCCGAGGCAGATGGCCCGCTATTGGTTCATCGTTTAGATATGTCTACGTCCGGAATTATGTTAGCCGCTAAAACCAAACTGATGCATCAGCGTTTGCAGCGCCAGTTTGTACTCAGAAAAGTACAAAAGCAATATATAGCAGTTTTGGCGGGTATTCCGACACAAAGACAAGGAGAAATCAAGTTGCCTTTAAGAGTTGATTTAGATGACCGCCCAAGGCAATTGGTTTGTTACGAACACGGAAGTTATGCACATACCACCTATGAAGTTCTGGAAGTTGCCAATGGAGAAACACGCATCAGGTTATTGCCTAAAACTGGCCGCACCCATCAGTTACGCGTTCATGTGGCGCATCATCTTGGCTTGAATTGCCCCATAAAAGGGGATGATTTATATGGGCAAAAAGCAGATAGATTACATTTGCATGCAGCCAAATTAGGTTTTTATCATCCGCACTCTAACGAGTGGATGGAAATCAATTGTCCGCCGACTTTTTAAGCTCTTGGCTCTTGCCAATCACCGTATTCTTTAATGAGCTCAACCAAGGCTTCTACCGCTTGTTCTTCCTCAATATTTCTTTTGACAATTGTTTTTTCTTTATAAAGGTTGATCTTGCCTGGGCCGGTTCCGACATAGCCGTAATTGGCGTCGGCCATTTCGCCTGGGCCATTCACAATGCAACCCATGATGCCGATTTTGAGGCCCTTGAGGTGCGCGGTACGTTGCCTAATTTTTGCCGTGGTGTCTTGTAGATCAAAAAGTGTACGGCCACAAGACGGACAAGAAATGTATTCTGTCTTTGAAATACGCGTTCTGGTTGCCTGAAGAATTCCAAATGCTGTAGAATTGATGTGTTGAGCGCCTAAATCGGCATTGAGCCAAATACCGTCGCCAAAACCATCTATAAAGAGTGCACCTGCGTCAGCTCCGGCGAATAATTGGAATGTTTCAAGCTCATCGGTTTCGTATTGATAAGAAAGAATAACGGCATTTGGAATCTTTTTTTCTTGTAATTCAAGGAAAAAACGACGGTAAAGTTGTGTTTTATTGCCGTATTTGGTATTGAGAATAACGATTGCTTTGGGTAGTGAAGCCAACTGAGTTGGAATGTTTTCTTCTGCCTCTAGTGGTATAAAACTTACTTGTTCTGTAGAGATAAGATCGAGTTGTTCACTTAAAACTAAAGGATAGTAGCCAGGTTTATTGGTATATTTTGCTTCCCACAGTTCAAAATCAATAATGATTCCTAATGTGCCGGGCACTTCAAAATCGAGCTCATTGCTCCCGATGTAAACGTAATCTGCTGCCTGATCTTGGATATTCCATTTGTCGAGTGGAATACTATATTGATATCCAAAACCAAAGAAATGAGCGGGTTTGATTTGTTCAATATAGGAAAGATCAGCTAAAACAACAGGCGTGTTTTTCCCGCCGATATTATGAAATGCCTGGCTTTCTCTTTTGCTGTATTGAAAAGGTGAGTAGTGTAAGTTGCTCTTTGGAATATTAAATTCAAATGGAGCGTAATTGTTGTATTTGGCGATGAGTTTTTGGGCAACTGGAATCTCGGCTTCTGGAGCTTCTGTAAGTGAAACTCTTATGGTGTCCCCGAGGCCGTCTTCTAACAATGCACCAATACCAACCGCAGATTTGATTCGACCGTCTTCTCCGTCGCCAGCCTCCGTTACGCCTAAATGTAATGGATAGACTACACCATTTTCGAGCATTTTTGCCATAAGTAGGCGGTAGGCCTGAACCATGACTAGCGTGTTGCTGGCTTTCATGGAAATCACAATTTGATCGAAGTCGTGTTTTTCACAGATGCGAATAAATTCAAATGCAGACTCCACCATCCCTTCAGGGGTGTCGCCATAACGACTCAAGATGCGGTCTGAGAGCGAACCATGGTTGGTTCCAATACGCATGGCAGTACCGTTTGCTTTACAAAGAAGAACCAATGGCGTGAATTTCTCTTCAATACGATCCAGTTCTGCTTGGTAGCTTCTGTCGGTGTAGTCGATTTCTTCGAATTTCTTTTTGTCGGCGTAATTACCCGGGTTCACCCTTACTTTCTCCACGATGCCCGCAGCGATTTCAGCTGCATTTGGTGTAAAGTGGATGTCTGCTACCAGCGGGGTGTTGTAACCTCTTTGAACCAGAGCTGCTTTGATATTTTTGAGGTTTTCGGCTTCGTTTTTACTCGGGGCAGTGAGCCTCACAAGTTCGCAACCGGCGTCTATCATCCGAATGGACTGCTCCACAGAACCTTCTGTATCCATAGTGTCTGTGGTGGTCATGGATTGCACCCGAATAGGGTTTTGCCCGCCCAAGCTGAGGGTTCCAATATGAACTTCTTTGGTTAAAACGCGTGTGCGTTTCCACGGGTCAAGACAATAGCGCTGCATTTGTTTTATTTAGTCTAACAAAGGTAAGGAATCAATTGTTTGTGCGTTCTTTGTTAGAAAGGTTTTCAAAAATAGCAAGTATCTTTATTCCATGAAAAGTTATTGGAAGCAGTTAGATCTTCGCATTCAAATTGTCTTTACCCTTTTGGTGTTGAGCTTTTTTTATGCCTTCTGGCAGCACTTCACTAGTGATATTTTACCAATCCACGAGTGCCGTAAGTCAGACTCTTTAACGCAGGCCATACAATACATGAGAGGCGCTACTTTTCTTGAACCACAAACCAATTGGATTTCTCCTTCAGGAAATAGAAATGCTGCCGCTGAGTTCCCAATGATCTATTATCTTCTTGGCCAAATTTGGAAAATTACAGGCTATAAGCTGTGGATAGCAAAGTTGCTCAGTTTATCAGTTTTAATTGCGTCAATTACCTCTTTGCACCAGCTTTTGTTTTGGTATTTTAATTCAAGGAACAAAGCGCTTTTATTTGCTGCTATAATTTTTAGTTCGCCGGTATTGGTTTATTATACGGATACCGTCATGCCAAATGTTTATTCTTTTTCGTTTTTTCTGTTGGCGGTAAGTGCCTGTTTCGCTTATTTGCAAAATAGAAACCGAGGTAGCTACTTGTTATTTACGCTTTTTTTAGCACTGGCGATACTCATTAAAGTGACGGCACTCATTGCTTTTTTGGCATTTATTGGCGCATTATTCTTCCATGTACTTTTTGCAAGAAGTTGGAAGCCGTATTTGACAGATCATCGATTTTATTGGCTTTCCGCGAGTACCTTGACTGCACTTCTCGTAACTTTTATATGGTACAAGTATGCAATTTGGTATAATGCCTTTTATGGCGCTACTATTTTTTCTACCACAATTAGGCCAGTTTGGGAGGTGAGTCTCGAAGAACAAATGAGAATCATCAAGCTAGTGCTTACCGAACATATCAAAGAACTTTATCATCAAATGGTTTTGGTCCCGTTGGTTATTTTAGCTTTTTGGTCTTTATTTAAAAAAGATATCCCAGCTTTTTTGCGCTGGTTAATTGTGATTAGTTTTCTAGGGCTAATGGCCTATTTCATTTTGTGGTTTTGGGTTTTTGATGTTCATGATTATTATTTTATTGAAGTCTTATTCTTACCACTCGTTTTGTTAGCCATCTATATGAAATACGCCTCATTGTATGTGCCAGCTGCCAAGTGGAGAAGATGGATCGCAATTGTTGGTCTTTCACTTATTTTTCTGAATACGATTTCTTATACCCAGGTTGCTGCCGGACACCAAAACATTATTGTAAAAAACACGCCCTTTATTTCGTCGTTCATAAAAGGCAATTGGGGCTGGTTTTATTTTAATCATCAAGACCATTTAGGCCAGCTGCAAGAACAGAAAGCCCGTATTCAAAAGGAAATATTGACAACAGACACGGTGTTGTGCTTCTCAGATCCTTACCCAAATGTGCACCTCACGGCAATAGAAAGAATCGGATATACCAATTATAACTTAAATAGGGATTTACCTTTTGCTCCCCAGATTCAAAGTTTAATTCAGAAAGGGGCTAGTAAATTATTGGTATTTAAATCCGAGAATACGCATCCTGATATTCAAGGATTTTTATTAGACCTCAGTTATGAGCAGGGCAATATTCAGATATTTGACTTAAAACGCTATAAACATTAGCTTTTTGATTGAGCGCGTGCTAATTTTAAGTAAAAAGTAGTTCCGGATCCTACCAAACTCTCAAAACTGACTTCACCATCGTGTTTTTCGATAATTTGCCGCACGACACTTAAACCAATTCCCGACCCGGAAGATTTAGTCGTAAAGTAGGGTGTAAATATGCGTTCTTGTTGTTCCAAAGAAATGCCGACGCCGTTGTCTTTAATAGAGATCAACACTTTATTTTCTATTGTTTGTACGTCAATAAAAATCTGAGGTTCAGCTATGCTATCGGTAGCTTGTTTGGCATTGAGCAAAAGGTTGTGAAAGACTTGACTGAGCATATCTTTGTCTGCATTGATCCAGAGCGCTGCACGATAGGGTTGAAAGTGTATTATTGACTGATCTTCATCAAAAATTGCAATAGTTTGGTTGATGAATGAATTGAGCTCAAAATTTTCAAATGTGGGCTCTGGTAATTTAGCAAAGCGGGCAAATTCGTTTGCCATTCTGGCTAACGCATCAATTTGCTCGATGAGGGAGGGCAATGTTTTTTGCGCAAGTTGATTAGCATCTACATCTTGAGCATCCATTTTGCGCAATAAATGCTGGATGTTCAATTTCATAGGGGTGAGTGGATTTTTGATTTCGTGTGCAATTTGTTGGGCGAGGTCTCGCCAGGCGCTCTCTCTCTCACTGCGCGCAATTTGGCCAGCAG
>JALRJE010000014.1 GCA_023268965.1 Crocinitomicaceae bacterium | reverse complement strand
AAGAAAAAAGCTACTAAGAAAAAAGCTACTAAGAAAAAAGCTGCACCTAAGAAAAAGAAAGCTAAAGCTAAGAAAAGAAAAAAATAGTTTTAAGAATTTTTTTTCAAAAAAAACGCTCTCTAATTGGAGGGCGTTTTTTTTATGTGACTAGATTTTCTTCTGGTTTTTTACCAAGAGCTTTATTTAATTTTTCTTTTGCTTCTTCTTCAGTAGAGCCCAGAACTACTGTAACCTCACCTAATAATCTTTCAAACGCTTTTTCAAATAGCTGTCTCTCACTGTAGGATTGATCAACTGGCATATCAGTATTTTTATTTAAATCTCTAACCACTTCAGCAATTTGATCACTTCTATTCCATACTTTTTCAACAAAGGGACAGGTGGTATTGTATTTCTGAATATCGATACCTTTATTTTTAATTTTCTCTTCTAATTCTAATGAGTTTAATTTTTCATTTATTAACCAACAAAATCCGCTTTTATTAAGTAGTTCTTATGTGCCTAGTTATACAGCAGGATTAACATTTTTTATAGCTGTTGCAGCCACAAACTTATTTCATCAAGGAAATTGGCAATGCGAACCATATTGTTTATCGTGAAAAAATGATGAAGCGATGAGGTTCTTTTTACTTATTGCGTTGTTTTACCCTGTTCTTCTATTTGGACAGTCCAACACTTGGACCAAGCTCAACGATGTCGGCATGGGCAAGCGTGAACGCGCTACAGGTTTTTCAATTGGTGGTTTGGGTTATCTGTGTGGGGGTTTAGGTACTGCTGAGATCATTCATAACGATTTATGGGCTTACGACCCACAAACAGATGTTTGGACGCAAAAGTCAGACTTGCCCGGCCCAGCCAGACGAGACGCTATTTCTTTCGTCATTGATGGTTACGCATATGTAGGTTCTGGTATGGATAGCGTTTCTGGTCCAACTGGTAACACCCTTAAAGATTTTTGGCGCTATAATCCAATGACAAATGCATGGTCTGCCGCAGCTGATTTTCCGGGCGCAGGGGGTGATGGTATTTATTTTGCAACCGGTTTTTCAGTAGGTGGTAAAGGTTATCTCTGCGGGGGTAAAACAGGGCCTAATTCATACAGTAATCAACTTTGGGAATACAAACCAAGTAACAACCAATGGATTCAACGATCTAATTTTCCGGGCGGAGTACGTTACCAAATGCTTTCATTTGTGGTAGATTCAAAGGCTTATGTAGGAATGGGAACGGATCAAAATATTTATAAAAAAGATATGTATTGTTATGATCCGGGGGCCAACACTTGGCAAACAATAGCTCCTTTCCCAGGCTACGAAAGGGCTTCTGCAAGTACATTTACATTAGAAGATCGTGGTTTTGTGTGCTTAGGGAATAACGGAGGCTTACTCATGGACCTCATCGAATACAATCCTTCGTCAGATACCTGGACACTTCGCTCAGCTTTTGGTGGAAGTGAACGCAAAGGGGCAATTTCATTTGTAATAGACAATAAAGCTTACGTAGGCACTGGCAAAGGGTATTCAGGTAAAAAAGACAGTTGGTATGTCTACATGCCTTCTAATTATGCCGCACTCAATGAGCTTCAAGCTTCTCTACAGATTTCCCCAAATCCAATTGTTTCTCAACTCAAAATTAGCGGTTTAACAGGGCAAATAGCGGACCTTTCCATCTACACCACTTCCGGAAAAAAGTTGATGACGTTCAATCTTTCCGATTCTTTTGAGGAAATTGTAGATGTATCTGGATTGGAAAGAGGTGTTTTTATATTTAGTTTTAAATTAGAAGATGGCCAAGTTTTGAACAGGAAAATGGTGAAGGCATGAATCTAAAAACGGCACTACTTTTTTTACAAATATTTACCATTACTTGGTTCCAAGCACAAGATTATTGGTTGCAAAAAGATTCGGTCAATGGCCCTCCAAAGGCTGCTGCGAGTTCTTTTGTGGTGGGTAATCGAGCTTTTATTGTTGCTGGTACTGACGACTTTGAATACAAGCGCAAAATGTATTCTTATCGTGCCGACCAAGACGACTGGGACGACGAAGTGTCATTAGGTGGTGACGCAGGCCAAGGTCTTGCAAGAGTCGGAGCTGTGTCCTTTTCTTTGAGCAATAATGGCCAGACAAAAGGTTATGTGTGTACGGGGCAGACTCAGACTATTGCCTTTATGAATGACTTATGGGAATATGATCGAAGTACTGAAGCCTGGACCCAAAAGGCAAATTTTATCGGCGCACCACGTCGTGAGGCAGTGAGCTTTGCAATAGAAAATAAAGCATATGTCGGAACGGGAGAGAGTGCAGCAGGCCTCAAAAAAGATTTTTTTGTTTACGATCCAAGCAGTAATAGTTGGGAACAAGTCAGTGATTTTGAAGGTTCTGCACGCCACGCTGCAGTAGGATTTTCAATGGATAACTTCGGATTTCTTGGCACTGGTGACGACGGCACTTTACGCCAAGATTTCTGGATGTACGACCCGCAAACTGATCAATGGATTCAGAAAGCAAATTTCCCAGGAGGTGCGCGCGCTGGCGCTTGTGGTTGGGCTGCCTTCCCTGTTTGTTATTTAGGAACAGGTGAAGATGCCTCCCATACCTTCCACAATGACCTTTGGGAATATAACTACTTCTTAAATAATTGGACGCAGCGCGCCAATCTACCTGGTCCGGGTCGCAAAAATGCAGTTGCATTTTATCTCAATGGCTGGGGTCATATTGCTACCGGCTACAATGAAGGCGTTTTTCTCGATGACCTCTGGGCATACAGCGGGACGGCCGCGATAATATCTTTAGAAAAAACTGAATTAGTCGTCAAACCCAATCCAACTTCCGATTATCTTGAGTATGAAATTCAAGAACTAGATGCGACTATACAAGTTTTTGGTTCAAATGGTAAAGAAATGAAGTTTGCGTATTGGCAAGAAGGCCCAAAAGTTAAAATAGAAGTTCGTTCTTTTGCACTCGGAACCTACTTCTTGGTCGTAAAATCAAATAAAGTACAGTATTGCACTACTTTTGTCAAATGCAACGGTTAATACTTTTTTCACTGATTCTAGGTGCTTGTCAGGGAGGACCTCAAAAGGAGATAGCGAAAACAACTACTCATTCAACATCTTTAACCACCAAGAAGCAGCCTTACACCAAAAACACTTTCGAGATCACCACCTTACAAAGCGCCAATGGATGGAGCTATCAAATTCGTCAAAATGGCAAATTAATAATCGATCAACCGACTATACCAAGTAGGCCCGGGACACTCGGTTTTCATAGCCAGGCTGATGCCCAAAAGG
Organism: Crocinitomicaceae bacterium; assembly: GCA_023268965.1. GTDB lineage: Bacteria > Bacteroidota > Bacteroidia > Flavobacteriales_D > Crocinitomicaceae > UBA952. The sequence continues at coordinate 25,840 of JALRJE010000014.1, read as the reverse complement.
TGGCAGAATTAGTGAGGTCCAAATTACAAGCTAAGGTCTTTCCGCCAAGTATAAGTGAAGCTGATTTGCAGAATTTAAACATTCACTAACTTTGCAACATGAAAAGAATTCGCATCGCTCAAATTTTGGCAGGTCATGAGGCACTGCAAGGTCAAGAAATTGTAGTTAAAGGATGGGTGAGAGCCTTTCGCTCCAATCGTTTTGTACAGCTCAATGACGGCTCTTGTATGGCCAATTTACAAGCAGTAATTGACTTCGAGAAGTGGGACGAATCTTTATTAAAACGCATTACCACGGCTTCTGCATTGGCTTTAACTGGTACACTCGTTGCTTCTCAGGGTGCTGGTCAGGCAATCGAGCTACAAGTAACAGCCATTGAAATTTTGGGCGATGCACATCCAGACGATGTTCAAAAAACGGTCATGCAACCCAAGCGCCATAGCCTAGATTTCTTGCGAGAACAAGCCCACTTGCGTTTCAGAACCAATACTTTTGGGGCTGTATTTAGAATTCGTCATGCGGTGGCTTATGCCATTCATCAGTTCTTTAATGAGCGCGGCTTTTATTATCTCCATACGCCAATCATTACCGGATCCGATGCCGAAGGAGCGGGCGAAATGTTCAGAGTAACAACGCTAGATGCCAAAAACCCACCCTTGACCGCCGACGGTCAGATAGACTACAAGCAAGACTTTTTTGGCAAGGCAGTCAACTTAACAGTTTCTGGGCAATTAGAAGCAGAACTAGCTGCAACCGCTTTGGGGCAAGTGTATACGTTTGGCCCTACATTTAGAGCCGAAAACTCTAATACGTCTCGTCATTTGGCTGAATTCTGGATGATCGAACCTGAGGTTGCTTTCAACAACCTCAATGACAACATGGACCTCACCGAAGATTTCCTCAAATATATTTGTGCATATGTCTTGGATAATTGTGCTGCAGATGTTCAATTTTTAGACGAACGAGACGCTCAAGAACAAGCGCAGAAACCAGCCAACGAGCGCCATGACCTGAGCCTTTTGGAGCGTCTTCAGTTTGTCATTAACAACCCATTCAAACGCCTTACTTATACTGAGGCAATTGACGTGCTTGTGAATTCAAATCATTACAAGAAAAAGAAATTCAAGTATCCAGTGGAGTGGGGCATCGACCTACAAAGTGAACACGAGCGTTATTTGGTAGAGAAAGAATTCAAGTGCCCGGTGATTCTCACTGATTACCCAGCAAAGATTAAGGCATTCTATATGCGCTTAAACGCCGACGGCAAAACCGTTGCAGCTATGGATGTACTTTTCCCTGGTATCGGTGAAATAGTAGGTGGATCCCAGCGCGAAGAGCGTTATGAGATCTTGGTTCAAAAATGTAAAGAATTTGGTATTCCCGCCGAAGAACTTTGGTGGTATTTCGATACGCGCAAGTTTGGTACGGTTCCGCATGCAGGTTTTGGTTTGGGCTTTGAGCGCATGGTCATGTTTGTAACTGGGATGTCAAATATTCGCGACGTTATTCCATTTCCACGCACACCACTCAACGCAGAGTTTTAGAAAATACTCTTTTTATAAGCTATTCTTGAAGGGCGTGCTTCCCTGCAATGTAGCCTGTAGTCCAGGCGGCTTGAAAGTTATAGCCTCCGGTAATACCGTCGATATCTAATACTTCACCCGCAAAGGAGAGTCGTGGATATTTCTTGCTTTTCATCGTCTGAAAGTCAATTTCCGTAAGTGCAACGCCGCCGGCAGTAACAAATTCTTCTTTGAAAGTTGTTTTGCCGAGTACTTCAAAGCGGTCGTTAAGTAAGGTATTTACCAATTTATTGATCACCTTTTTGCCCACCTCGGCCCACCGTTGGTCGGCATTCATTTCGGCGCGTTCGAGTAAGTGGTTCCAAAGCCGGCTGGTGAGCGGCGTGGGGTTCCAATTACTGAGTTTTTTTGCACCGTGGGCAGTAATGGTGTGCAAAAGATCTCGGCGCAAGTCGTCTTCTTTTTTTTCATCGAGCCAATTGACTAGAATGGCAAACTGGTAATTTTTCTCGGCAAGCAAGCGCGCACCCCAAGCAGAGAGCAACAATACTGCAGGCCCGCTCATGCCCCAATGGGTAATGAGTAAGGGGCCTTGCCCGCTTAACTTGGTTCCTTCAATTTTAACAGTAGCATTTGGCACAACCGTACCCATTAATGCTGAGATTGGGTTTTTTGGCATGTTGAAAGTGAACAGAGAGGGCAGGGGATCAATAATTTCCAGACCGAGTGCTGCTAACCAGTCTAGACCGCTTCTTTTGGGATGCCCGCCAGCGCAAATAATGACTTGGTCGTATGTTTGTTGCTCTTCATTATTGTGGAGGACAACTTCCGAACTGGAAACTTCTATTTTGGAAATATATTGCTGCGTTTGAAGGATAATTCCAAGTTGTTTGCAGGAATTCATCAAACAATCAATAATGACTTGTGAATCATTTGCTACAGGAAAAACACAACCGTCAGGGTATGTTTTGAGGTCTACTCCTTTGGATTCAAACCATTCAAATGTATCGGTAGTAGCAAACTGATAGAAGGCCTTTCGAAGTTGGGTGGTGCCTCTGGGGTAAGCTTTGCAAAGCGCATTGATATCGGGGCAGTCGTGGGTAACGTTGCAGCGCCCACCCCCAGAAATCTTGACTTTTGCTAAAAACTTATTACTTTTTTCTAAGATGCTCACCTGCGCATCTGGCCAGTACTCTTTGGCTGAAATGGCGGCAAAAAAGCCAGCAGCTCCGCCACCTATGATGGCAATTTTTGGTTGGCTCTTCATTAGTAGATTTTATTAATTTTCCAATTTCGGCCGTTAAACAGTGTGCTCTCTTGTTCTTTTTTTCCTTTAAGGGCCTTGTAAAGAGGCGCCTCAGGGCTTAAGCAAAAAAAGGTTGTTTGATCCAGTTCAAGTTGCCCAAAGGGCACACTGCAATAATACCATTGTTGATCAATTTCAAAAAGTGCCCCCATTAGAATTTGGTTAAGCGAGGTGCTTGGATCCAATTTTTGTAGGACAGCTAACTGCTGTTGAGCAAGTGCAATTTGTTGGTCGAGTTTTTCAATTTCAATTTGTGCCATTGCAATACCGACTTCGTGTTTGTCGCCAGCAGATCCTTTACCGCTTTCCGTACTGTCGACACTTAACTGACTGCGTCCGAGTTGCAGCGCAGTTTTTCGATTTTCTAAAGTGTTAAATAAATGTGCGTGGAGCCTTGTTTTGAGTGACATATCTTGCAAAAATAGCCCGATTTGTCGTAAATTCGCGTCTTTACAAAGTTATCGTTCATGAAAGCAAAATATCCTGAGTACAAAGGATTAAATCTCCCTAACGTCGCTGCCAGTGTTCTTGAAAAATGGCAAAAAGAATCCATTTTTCAGCAATCCGTAGCGCAGCGTGATGGAGCACCCTCTTTTGTCTTTTATGAAGGGCCGCCCTCTGCTAACGGTTTGCCAGGTATTCATCACGTTATGGGGCGCGCCATTAAAGATATCTTTTGTCGGTACCAAACGCTAAAAGGAAAGCAAGTTTACCGCAAAGCAGGCTGGGACACCCACGGCTTACCTGTAGAACTCGGTGTAGAAAAGGAACTCGGCATTACCAAAGAAGATATCGGCAGCAAAATTTCTATAGATGCGTACAATGAGGCTTGTAAAGAAGCCGTTATGCGCTACACCGATATCTGGAACCAACTTACCGAAAAAATGGGCTATTGGGTCGACATGCAAGACCCGTATATTACTTACACACCCAAATACATGGAAAGTGTTTGGTGGTTGTTGGCTCAACTTTACAACAAAGGGTTGCTTTATAAAGGCTACACCATTCAACCTTATTCTCCCAAAGCCGGCACCGGTCTCTCTTCTCATGAGCTCAACCAACCAGGTTGCTATAAAGATGTTAAAGACACTACTGTGGTTGCTATGTTTGAAGTCTTGGCTGGTCAAAAATTACCTTTTGAGGCTCGGTTTTGTGCGCAAACACATTTACTCGCCTGGACCACCACTCCTTGGACACTCCCTTCCAATACCGCGTTAACCGTAGGCCCGCAAATTGAGTATGTTCTCGTGGCAACTTACAATCAATATACCTTTGAACCAATGCAAGTCGTGCTCGCCAAAAATTTGGTGGCTTATCAATTTGCAAAAGGCTTTGCTTTAGTTCAAGATTTGGAAGCATTGGCAAGTTACGAGAAGGGAGCCAAACAAATACCTTATGTTATTTTGGATTCTTGTTTGGGTAAAGAATTGCTAGATCTACGCTATGCACAACTTTTACCCTATGCTCAGCCGGCGGAAAACGCCGAAGCGGCATTTCGCGTCATTGGTGGAGATTTTGTCACGACCGAAGACGGCACCGGAATTGTTCATACTGCTCCAACCTTCGGTGCTGATGACGCCCGTGTGGCGGCAGAAGCCGGTGTGCCGGGGCTGCTCGTCCATGACGAGCGCGGCAACCTCGTTCCACTCGTAGATTTCCAAGGTCGTTTCAGGCCAGAAGTTGGTCCTTATGCGGGCATGTACGTTAAAAATGAATACTACGACGCTGGTCAGGAGCCTGACCGATCTGTCGATGTACAAATCGCTATTCAACTCAAAGAAGAGGGGAAGGCCTTTAAAGTAGAGAAATACGAGCACTCTTACCCGCATTGTTGGCGCACAGACAAACCCGTTCTTTATTACCCCTTAGACTCGTGGTTTATTCGCGTTACGGATCAAAAAGAGCAACTTGTTGCGCTCAATAAAGAAATCAACTGGAAGCCAGAAGCAACAGGTACAGGCCGCTTTGGCAAGTGGCTCGAAAACGCCAATGACTGGAACCTCTCTCGATCTCGTTATTGGGGAATTCCAATCCCGATTTGGTCTACTGATGAGGGCGACGAGCGCAAATGCATAGATTCTATTGCAACGCTTCAAAAAGAAATAGATGTAGCAATTGTAGCTGGCTTTATGTCTAGTAATCCATTTGCAGGCTTTAAACCGTCAGATTTTACAGCGGCTAACTACGACCAAATTGACCTACATAAACATAAAGTTGATCCGATCATCTTGGTTTCGCCATCAGGTAAGCCTATGAAACGCGAGGCCGACCTCATCGATGTTTGGTTCGATTCAGGCGCTATGCCCTATGCTCAATTGCATTATCCTTTCGAAAACCGCGAGCTCATCGACAACAACTTGGCATTCCCTGCCGATTTTATCGCAGAGGGCGTTGACCAAACCCGCGGTTGGTTTTATACCCTCCACGCCATTTCGACCATGGTTTTTGGTTCTAAGGCTTATAAAAATGTGGTTTCGAATGGTTTGGTGCTCGATAAAAACGGCCAAAAAATGTCCAAGCGCTTGGGCAATGCAATTGATCCCTTTAGCACACTAGATAAATATGGCCCGGATGCCACCCGTTGGTACATGATTACCAATGCCCAGCCTTGGGACAACCTTAAATTTGACCTAGAAGGCATAGCAGAAGTGCAGCGCAAGTTTTTTGGTACGCTGTACAATACGTATTCCTTCTTTGCCCTTTATGCCAACATCGATGGCTTTACGTTTACAGAAGAAACAGTAGTTCCTTCTCAAAGACCAGAAATTGACCAATGGGTACTTTCCAAATTGAATTCTTTGGTTGCTGAGGTAGATGAAGCCTACGCTGCCTATGAGCCCACTAAAGCTGGCCGTGCTATTCAAGAGTTTGTAACCGAACAACTGTCTAATTGGTATGTGCGTTTATGCCGCCGCCGTTTTTGGAAAAACGACGATGCACAAGATAAATTAGCTGCCTACCAAACTTTATATACTTGTCTGGAAACCGTTGCTTTATTGGCGGCGCCAATAGCTCCTTTCTACATGGATCAGCTGTATTCAGATTTGAATCAAACGAGTGGTAGAGCCCGGCAAATTTCTGTGCACCTCGCCGATTTTCCGAAGGCTAATGCAGCCCAAATTTTACCAGTACTAGAAACACAAATGGAGCTTGCTCAAAAAGCTTGTTCTTTGGTTTTGGCGCTGCGCAAAAAGCAGCATATTCGGGTGCGGCAGCCGCTACAAAAAATGATGATTCCAGTTTTGAATGCGCAAGAAGCTGCAAACTTTCGACATGTGACCGAACTCATTTGCTCCGAGGTAAACGTCAAAGAACTCGAGTTGTTAAGTGATACCGGCATTCTTGTGAAGTCTATAAAGCCGAACTTTAAAACAATAGGGCCAAAATACGGCAAGCAAATGAAAGCAATTAGTGCGCTTGTTCAGGGGTTTGACCAAAATGACATCGCCCAAATTGAACAAAATGCAGGTTGGAGTGGTCTTATCGAAGGAGAAAAACTCGAATTAGACCTCACAGATTTCGAAATCCAAGCTCAAGACATACCTGGTTGGTTGGTAGCCAATGAAAATGGGCTCACCGTTGCCCTTGACGTCACTATTTCTGATGAACTCCGGGCAGAGGGTTTGGCAAGAGAGGTGGTCAATCGGATCCAAAACTTGCGCAAAGAATGCGCGTTTGATGTCACAGACCGCATCACTGTTACTATAGACACCACTGAACAAATCCGGGCGGCCATCAATGCCCATAAAGATTATATTTGTGCTGAGGTATTGGCCAACAACATTCGTTTTGAAACCCTTAACATTCCTAAAGAAGAAGAGATCGAAGCTGCTGCCGATACCGCAATTCAACTATCAAAATAACACTCATGAACAAATGGTTCCTCGACAATAAAGAAACGCAAACCTCGAGTGGTGCTGCAGTCAAATGGTTTGATCACCGTTTTTTTGAAATTAAACACGATGGTAAAAAATTCCACTGTGAACTCATCGCAGACCAATCTGAGTTAGGTCTTCTTACGATTCGTGTCAATCACCGCACCTTCGAAGTTAAAAAAGCCCATGCATTAGATGGGCTCATTGCTGCAATGGGCTTAGATCAGCCAAAGTTGCGCAAACTCAAAGAAATGCAAGCCCCCATGCCTGGCCGGGTTACCGCAATTCATGTCGAGATAGGCCAGCAAGTAGAGCCGGGCGCACCCTTACTTTCTCTTGAGGCCATGAAAATGGAAAATGTATTAAAGGCCGAAGGAATCGGCGTAGTCTCGGCAATTACAATTCAAGAAGGTGATGTAGTAGACAAAGGCGCTATACTTATTCATTTCGAGTAAAGCCCATTATTTGATTCGAATCTGACATTTTTTGTCTCGGTCAAGAACAACTTTTGCCGCCTCAAAGCTCGGAGCAGAAAATGTTTCCCGGGCATTATTCGAAAAGCCATAGGCTTCTGTAGGCGCACCAAATAAGTTCTTGTCCAATTTCCCGTTTTTATTTTCGTCGTGATAAATCGCTAGAGCGTAGCTGTCTTTGGGTAGGTTTTTAAATCGATACGTTTGGCTCTTCCCCTTATGCTCAACAACGACACCTTTGTACTGTTTGCCAAATACAGGAAAACTGGCACTCGAATTAAACAAACCAATGAATATAGTGCCTTTGGTATTAGGAATACCGTCTATTTGTACCTCGAGCTCGTAGGAATTTCCAAGTATACTGAGTAAAATACACGCCAATATAAGTTTCATATCACAAATAACAAACTTAGCACAAAGCTGTTCGGCAACCAACGGATTCTCCTAACTTTGTTTCATGAATAAATTTATTTTAGTGACTGGCGGCGCGGGCTATATTGGCTCTCATACAGTCGTTGCGCTTGAACAGCAGGGGTTTACATCCGTTATTGTCGATGATTTTCGCAATGCAAACCCCATTGTTTTGGAGGGTTTGCGTCATATTTTAGGACACGACCCCATTTTACATCGGCTAGATGTTTGTGATCAAGCTGGGCTAACTGAGTTATTTGAACAATATGCTTTTGAAGGCGTCATTCATTTTGCAGCGTACAAAGCAGTGGGTGAATCTGTCGATAAACCCCTAGCGTATTACCGCAATAATTTGCTTGGCCTCATCAATATTTTAGCACTCATTGCTCAATTTCAAGTGCCTAATTTTGTCTTCTCCTCCTCTTGTACAGTTTATGGCGAACCAGTTGGGGCAAAGGAAGTCAGTGAGCTTACACCAAAACAGCTTCCGGAGTCTCCATATGGCTATACCAAATGGATGGGCGAACAAATTATTGCCGATTTTCATAAGAGTTCTCCGGCGCTCAAGCTCATGAATTTGCGCTATTTTAACCCTGTTGGTGCACATCAGTCTGCAAGAATTGGTGAATTTCCTATCGGAAAACCCAATAATTTGCTTCCATTTGTGACCCAAACAGCCATTGGCAAACAAGCACAACTGACCGTTTTTGGCAATGATTACCCGACAAGAGATGGCTCATGCATCCGAGATTATATCCATGTCATGGACCTCGCTGAGGCACATGTAGCAGCCCTGAGCTTCTTGGCCAATCAAAAGTCTGGCCTTTTAGAGGCCGTAAACATTGGCACAGGAGCAGGCACTTCAGTTCTAGAGATTGTAAATGCTTTTGAGCGCATCACAGGTCTTACTTTACCTTATGTCATTGGCCCGAGAAGGGCTGGAGATGTGATAGAAATTTATGCGAATGCAACTAAAGGCAAAGAAATGCTTGGCTGGAAGGCTCGTTTGAGCATAGAAGATGCGATTAAAGACGCTTGGGCCTGGGAAAACCATTTAGCAACTTTATGATTATAGATACACATTCGCATTTATATGCTGAAGAATTTTTAGCCGATCGTACCGAAGTCTTACATCGTGCTGAACAAATGGGAGTAAGCGCTATTTTATTACCGAACATAGATGTTCAGAGTATTGCAGCGCTCGAACAATTCGCCGATGAACAAAATACGTGTATTCCCATGATGGGCCTACACCCAACTTATGTCAAAGAAAATTGGGAACAAGAATTAGCGACCATTGAGGCGCAGCTTTTTGCCAATCCTGCCCGTTATTGTGCAGTAGGTGAAATTGGACTTGATCTGTATTGGGACGATTCCTTCTTGGAAGCACAAAAAGAAGTGTTTCAAATCCAAGTGCGGTGGGCAAAGCAATTGCAATTGCCAATTGCCATTCATGTACGCAAAGCCTTTGAAGAATTGTTTGAAGTGCTCGATCGAGAGTGGGCGCCTCAACTCAGTGGGGTATTTCATTGTTTTACGGGGAGTAAAGAACAAGTGCAGCGGATCTTGAAATATCAAAATTTTTATTTTGGAATAGGAGGCGTATTGACGTATAAAAATGCTGGCTTGGCGGAGGTTGTTAAAGAAATTCCATTCGACAAATTATTGCTAGAAACCGACGCGCCTTATTTGGCACCTGTCCCTTATCGAGGCAAGCGCAATGAGCCTTCTTATCTGATGGAGGTGGTGAGTAAATTACAAGAAACGCTAGGGCTTTCAGCTGTCGAAATTGAAGCGCAAACCAGCGCCAATGCCATTCGACTTTTTGGCTTGGAAAAATTTCTTACATTCGAACATGCGTAGGCTTTTACTCATTTATACCGGCGGTACCATTGGCATGATCACCAATGCAGAAACCGGAGCACTTGAAAGTTTCGATTTTGCTCATCTGTATGCACACATCCCGGAACTCAAACGTTTTGAGCTCGATATCCAAGTGAAGAGTTTTTCAAAACCGATGGATTCATCGGAGATGAGCCCCATACATTGGCAACAATTGGCAACCTGGATCTCCGACGCCTACGAGGAGTTCGATGGTTTTGTAATACTACATGGAACAGATACCATGGCTTATACCGCAAGTGCACTCAGTTTTATGCTGCAAGGTCTCAGAAAGCCAATCGTCTTTACGGGTTCGCAATTGCCCATAGGGATTATTCGAACCGATGGTAAAGAAAACTTAATTACTGCGCTAGAAATAGCGGCAGCATCTGATGCGCAAGGTGCGCCAATTTTACAAGAGGTAGCTGTTTATTTTGAGTACGCCCTTTTTAGAGCAAACCGTAGCGCCAAGGTTTCTGCACATCAGTTTGAGGCCTTTGCATCTCCGAATTATCCACTTTTGGCCAAAGCAGGTGTGCAAATAGAGTGGTACAAAGAAAGATTGTATCGCACGCATCTTCCATCTCTACAGCCCAAGCTTCTTTTGGCCAATGAAGTGCTGATTTGGCGCCTTTTTCCAGGTATGCCCATTTCTTTATATGCTTCAGCTTTGCACTTTCCGGATGTGAAAATCCTGATTTTAGAAACCTTTGGTGCGGGTAATGCTTTTAGTACAGTTGCTTTTCAGCAACTGATTCAAGAGTTTATCAAAGCTGGTGGCTTGGTGCTCAATATTACGCAGTGTCAGAGCGGTGCTGTTCGACAAGGCGCTTATCAAACCAGTACTTTTTTTGAGCAAATTGGTGTCATTAGCGGAGCAGATTTAACCGCCGAGGCAGCACTTACAAAGTGTATGTTTGCCTTGGCAAATATTGAGACCTCAGCCCAAGCACACTTTTTGAAGTCAGCAATTGTTGGGGAACTCACGGGGGCTGTCAACCAGTAATTAATTCCTTTCGATCAAATGGCCGTCTACGACTTCCAGAATTCTACCTGGAAAGTGCTGAACCATCTGCATGTCATGGGTTGCCATTAGAATGGCGGTTCCTTCTTCTTTGGCCACCGCAAGCAGTAATTCCATGATTTCTTTTGAGGTTTCGGGATCTAAATTACCAGTTGGTTCATCGGCAAGGATGAGAGAGGGTTTGTTCAACAGTGCGCGTGCAATTGATACCCTTTGTTGCTCTCCGCCAGAAAGCATGTGAGGGAAGGAATTCGCTTTTTGTTCGATTCCCACAAGTTGTAAACAATTAAGCGCGCGTTGCTCGATTTGTTTTTTGTCTTTCCAGCCGGTTGCGCCTAAGACAAATTTGAGGTTATCGAGTACGTTGCGATCGGTAAGCAACTGAAAATCTTGAAAAACGACGCCGATTTTTCTGCGTAAATAGGGTATTTCTTTTCGTTTAAGACCGGTCAATTTATAGCCACATACTTCACCATCTCCCTCTAATAATGGAATTTCTGCGTATAAAGTTTTGAGTAAGCTACTCTTACCACTGCCTGTTTTTCCAATTAAATAGGCAAAAGATTGGGCAGCTAATTCGAGCTGAACCTCTTCTAGAATGAGGTTATCTTGTTGGTAAATTTTGGCCGCGGCCAGCGCAATAACATTTGACACAAGTTCTAATTTTAGACAAATGTGTTCAATATGTCGTAACCATTTATCAAATGCAACGATTTTATCTTAACAAGTTCAGGTTTAAAACTTTTGAACGCAGTAGGCTTGTTGGGGCCCTGGCCCCATTAATTTTACATTCTATGAATAGTAACTTGCGTTATCTTATCCTCCTTATGTGCTTCCCAGTTTATTTCTGGGCACAGGAGTCCGTTAAATATAGCGGAGAGAATGCAGCATTTTTCAATGCTGAAGAATTATTTACAAAAGCTCAGTTTGCGGCTGCAAAGCAAGAGTTTCGGGTTTTTATTGATGACTGCAGCGCCCAAAAGCGCAATGAGCACGACCCGTATCTGATGAAGGCATACTATTATGAGGGTATGTCTGCACTTAAGCTCTACCACAACAACGCCATTCCGCTACTCGAACAATTCAACAAGTCGTATCCCGAAAATAATTACAGAAATGACATTGCTATTGGCGTAGGGTCTTACTACTTTCAGGCAGAAGACTACCTAAATGCACAAGAAGCATTTGCTCAAATTAACTTAACTGGCCTAAGTCCAGAACAAAAAGAAGAGGTCTTGTTTAAACTGGGTTATTCGGCCTATCAAAATGAAGACCAAGACGCTGCCTATTTGGCTTTCAAGGATATCAAAGCAGGCGGCACACAATATGCGAAACCGGCGTTGTATTTCTATGCGCATATCAGTTACGTAAGATCAGCACTTCAGGAAGCACTCGAAGGCTTTCAAGCCTTGCAGAAAGATTCTACTTTTTGTGGTGTAGTTCCTTATTATATCGCACAAATCCTGTATAAGCAACAAAAGTATCAAGAGGTAATCGACTTTGCCCCTACGGTTTTAAACTGCGGATTTGTCAATAATGAGTTTGACATCCAGCATATCATCGGGAACGCTTATTATCAAATGAAAAAATACGAGTTGGCGTTGCCATTTTTAGAGCGTTATCATCAGAATGCCCGCGGTACCCGCGATGACTATTACGAGTTGGGGTTTGCTTACTACAAAACCAACCAATTTGAAAAAGCGATTAAGAATTTTGACCGCGTTACACGCACTAAAGACAGCTTGTGCCAGATCGCAATGTATCAAATTGGCGATGCATATTTACAGCTCAACAAGTTATTGCCGGCCCGCAGTGCTTTTGAGCGTGCAGCAGAGATGAATTTCTTGCCACAAATTCAAGAAGATGCATTGTTTCAGTTTGCCGTCTTGTCTTTTAAGGTTGATATCAATCCCTATGACGAATCAGTGCGCGCTTTTGAAAATTACCTCAGCCAATACCCAGAATCGAAAAGAAAACGCGATGTATATCAATATTTGGTGAATGTGTACACCAATACTTCCAACTTTGCCAAAGCTTTAGAATCTATTGAGAAACTTCCTTCTAAAGATGCGCAGCTCAAAAAGGTGTATCAAACAGTTGCTTTTAATTATGGTGTAGAGTTGTTTCAAAAAGGTCAGTTAACAGCTGCGTACACTGCTTTTAAGCGCGTAGATACCTATCCGATGGACCCTCAAATGGTTGCGCTTTCGCGCTATTGGATGGCCGATATATCGTTTAGAAAAAAAGAGTTGGCGGCAGCCGTAAATATGTACCGTGAGTTCATCAATTCACCTGCATCTAATTCACTTCCAGAAAAAGTAGACGCATATTATAATATTGGCTATGCATATTTGGAGCAAGGCAAACGCGACGAAGCCATACAGAGCTTTCGCACGTATTTGCAACTCAATCCGAATAAAGACAATAAAATTGTAGATGCAACTTTTAGAATTGCCGACGCTTATTACGTAGGCAAAGAAAATTTACAAGCCATACAATATTACCAACAAGCGTATAACTTGAACTCCGCACTCAACGACAAAGCACTATTTTATTTAGCCAAAGCACAGGGTTTCAATGGTCAACTCAATGAAAAGGCGCAAACATTAAGCAAACTACTTAAAGAAGCGCCCGTTTCTAAATACCGTATGAATGCTCAGTATGAGTTGGCGAGAACTTATATGTCACAGCTCGATTATGATGCTGCACTCACCACTTATCAGGCATTTTTATTGGAGTTTCCAAAATCGCCATTTTTGCTCGATGTCAAGTTGGATATTGCCGATATCTTCTATAAAAAATGGGATTACACCAAATCGGAAAACGCATATCTTGAAATATTGTCCAGTTATGAACAACAACGAGAGGTGTGTAAGAAGGTGGTCATGAATCTTATCGATGTGTACAATGCGCAGAAAAAGCCAGATATGGCCGCTGAGGTCATAGATCGTTATCCTTGCGCTAATATTTCTACGGAAGAAAAAGAAAACATCTTCTTTACACCTGCACTTGCAGCCTACGAAGACACCAATTTTGTAGAAGCAATCGAGAAATTTCAAATCTATCTGAATAAATTCCCGTCGGGGCGCTACGCCAATGAAACCTATTTTTATTTAGGGAACAGCTTGCTTAAAACCAAAGATTCTAGCGGTGCAATTTCTCAGTTTGAAAAATATTTGGCAACGTCCATAACGACTTATGCAGAATATGCAGCTACTAAAACGGCCGCTTACTACTATGTCAAGAAAAACTACGGAAAGGCACTAGACTATTATCAAAAGATGGAAAGCGTTGCCGCCAAACCAACCAGTACCTTTGAAGCCAAACTAGGGATCATGCGTTGTTCATTTATGGAGAACAACTATCAATTAGCCAAACAAAACGCCGCATTTGTGCTTGAAAACGCAGCGCTTACGCCACAGCTTAGGGTAGAAGCCGAGTATGCCACAGGTTTGGCCAATTACCATCTAAAAGAGTATGAGGCCGCTAAGCCATCTTTGGAATGGTTGGTGAAGAACACCACTACCTCTATGGGTTCTGAAGCCAAATACTTGCTCGCAGAAATCTATTTTGGCCAGCAAATGTTCGATGAAGCCGAAACAGAAGTCAAAGCTCTATTGAAGATGAAGCCAAGCTACAACTATTGGGTAGCAAAAGGTCTACTGATTCAATCTAAAATTCATATTAGCCGTGAAGATTTATTTCAAGCGGAGCAAACGCTCAAATCAGTTATGGATTTCTATCCGGACCAGCAAGATGGAGTTTTGGCCGAAGCATCGGATTTGTGGGATGAACTCATGCAGCTCAAGAACCCGCCTGTCAATGAAGAGCCACAGCAAGAAATGAAAATAGAAATCAATAACTAGGAGTAAGACATGAAAGGACTGATCAGCATATTTGTTTTTCTACTCTTGGGGTTCCATCTTAGGGCTCAGCAGGGAGAAAACATCACGATTTATACAATTACAAATCAGCAGGTTGAGCCAGCAACCCGTATTTTGGAGCATCCAAAAATTATAGACTCTGTCAAGGCAAACCCTGTTAAGGATTATCCACTCTTATTTTTTCAGGCCGAGACTACCATATTATTGGACACCATAGAAGCCGCAACCGTAGAAACGACAGAGCAACTCTCCAAACTTTATCCTTTTTATGCGAAGGCTGGGATAGGCTCTATTGTGATGCCACTGGGCGAAATCTACTATAGTTCTGATCGGTCTAGAAACCTACATTATGGTGCCAATTTGAAGCATCTGAGCTCTTTTGGCGACATCAAAGACCGCTCAAAGGTAGTCTATGCGCCAGCCCAATACGACCGTTCCTCGGCGGGTGCTTATTTTGGCTTAAATGAGCGAAATTATCAGCTCAAAATGGACGCTAACTACAGCAATAACGGTTTCCATTATTATGGCATTCCAGATTCGTCTATTTCTGCAGATAGCATTGCACAACGCTTTCAATTAATGAAGGGTTCAGCGGCCTACACTTGGCTTAGAGGAGATTCGGCAAGGCTCAACTTATCTTTTCAGGCAGACTACCAACATTTCTTAACGCTTCCGACCGATACCACGAAGATTTGGCGTAGCAAAGAAGACAACTTTGCCTTCAAAACACGAGGTTGGTACAATTATAAAAACGAGCATTTTTATGCTGACTTAGGTTTGCGTTTCAATGGATACAAACGCGGAATTTTAGATAGCGTGTATACCATTGGCGATACCGGCTTTGTAAATAACAATACCATCATTGATTTCAAGCCAGGCGTTTGGACCCAAGCTTTAAACGACCGCTTAAAGGTAGAGCTCGGCGTCACTATTACGGGAGATATAAGCGCTGTTGGTACAGATTTCTATGTTTATCCGCATGCGGAGTTCAAGTATGCTATGTTCAATAATATTTTCATCCCCTATATTGGTTTAAAAGGTGGACTCAAGCAAAATACCTTACAAGGCCTCACTCAAGTCAATCCATTCATTCGGACCACTGTTGAGCTGCGCAATGAGCACAATCCTTACGATATCTATGCTGGCATCAAAGGCTCTTTAAGTAAAACATTGAGTTTTAATGTGGGGGTACATTTCATGCACATTGAGAACAAAGCCTTTTTTGTAACCGACACCTTAGGTACCTATGACAATTATCTTACTGTTATTTATGATACCCTTAACCAGACGACTTTTGAGGGGTCTATGACCTATCAAGCTGGCGAGAAATTAAAGATAGATGTGATGGGCCGCTATAACATGTATCAGTTGTATCATAACGCCTATGCTTGGAACCTGCCGGTCTTGCAATTCACAGCTAGAGGCGCCTATAATCTATACGATAAGTTTTACGCGCAAATAGATGCCAATATCGAAACAGGTAGAAAAGCACTTGTGAGTTCTGATGCACCGGATGCGCAATTCGTAGAAGGTCAATCTTTTGTCGAATTAGGTGCTATTGTCGATGTCAATTTAGGTTTGGAATACCGATACACACCGAGAATTTCCTTGTTTTTACAGGCAAACAATTTAGCTGCTCAACGCTACAATCGTTGGTATAGTTATCCTGTTCAACCGTTTCAAGTAATGGGTGGTTTTACTGCACGTTTCTGATGCAAACGCAGGCTTTTGTACTCACAAATATCGGTTCGGCTGCGCAAGCATTCTCTTTTCAAGAAATAAGTATAGCCCCTTTAAAAGCTGATGAGGTACTGATCGAATCAGAGGCTTTTGGCCTCAACTATGCCGATGTTATGGCCCGTTTGGGTTTGTACAGAGAGGCGCCTCCAAGGCCTTGCGTAATTGGGTATGAACTTGTTGGAAGAGTTACAGCGGTCGGATCAGATGTCGATGCGAATGTGCTGGGCCAGCGCGTTTTGGCATTTACGCGTTTTGGAGCTTATGCCAAGCTGGCCAAAACTACCTCAAACGCAATTGTCTGCATCGGTGAGATGCCAGCCCATGAAGCACTTCCGTTTGCTACTCAGGGTGTTACAGCACACTACATGGCTGAGGTCCTTTCTCCAATTCAAGCGCATGACAAAGTATTGGTTCATGCTGCGGCAGGAGGTGTGGGCAGTTTTTTGGTGCAACTTGCCAAGTTAAAAGGAGCTACTGTATTTGGCAAAATTGGCAGCGATACAAAGACAGTATATCTTGAATCTTTGGGCGTAGACCACGTCATCAATTATAAGAAACATGATTATTCTAAAGTGCTTTCAAATTTATTAGGAGCTCAAAAACTTTCGGTGTCTTTTAATGCCGTAGGTGGCCGTACCAGCAAACAAGATATGAAGTTATTGGGCCCAGGTGGAAGGCTTTTTCTTTTTGGCGGCGCCGATTTGGCAACGCGCGCAGGCTTGACTGGAAAGCTTTCGTTTCTTTGGGAAATGGGTCTTATTTTGCCAGTGGGCCTCATGATGCAAGCAAAAAGTCTTCTGGGGGTGAATATGCTCAAGATAGCAGACCAACAGCCATTGGTGATTCAGAATAGCATGCTTCAAATGCTGGAATTGTATCGAAACGGCAAACTCAAACTTCCTCAAATACAATCCTATACCCAAGCACAGTTTTTTGAGGCACACGAAGCACTAGGAAACGGACTAACAACAGGAAAAGTAGTGGTGCGTTGGGATTAAGCTTTTGCCTTGAAGAAACCTTTCAAAAAATTGAATAATGGTTTGCGAAATAAAAATAGCAAAATGAGGTAGGGGATGAGCATGAGGTAGAGAATGCCCCCATTAATGTTGCCCGCAAAATTATTTTCATCGAGGCCATGGCCTTGTTCAGCGAGTAACTTACATTGAGAACACTGTGCAAAAAGCTCTTGCGTGGTGACCAACAAGAAAAAAACAAGGAGAAAAAAACTACGCTTCATGGCTCTGAATTACGTTACAAAAATACGCAAGAAAGAATCCAAATCAAAATCTTAATTTTGTGGTATGCGCATTTTTAGTCTTTTTCTTTTTCTTTGTTTGTTATTGGCTGCTTGTGGCAACCCAAAATCAGACACCTCAAAAAAACAAACCCTCGATCAAAAGCTTGTAGCCTATCCAGATTCGGTAGAATTATTGATTGAAAAAGGAAATGTATTAATGGACTCTCTTGCGTTTGACAAAGCACTGAATTTCGGTGCAAAAGCCTATCGTTTGGACTCCAATAATATGGAAGCACGGGTGTTGTATGCGGAGTGCTTGATTAATAAGCCCAACCGAAGTGCTGATGATATTTTTCGGGCATTTACCATGTATCAAAATTTGGTCAAAAAGGCGCCCAAAAATGTACCTGCGCTTATTGGTTTAGCCAATACATTTGTTCTACTCAATGACCACGACAACGCTTTCAAATACATCAACAAAGCCTTGCGCATCGATAAAACCTATCGCGATGCATACATCTTGAAAGGAACAATTTACAAGCTAGAAGATAACATCAAACTAGCAATTTCATCCTACGAGACTGCCGTACAACAAGACCCCAATTATTTCATGACTTATCTTTTGCTTGGTTCGTTGTACGAGTATGAAAACAATCCACTTTGTATCGAAAAGTACACAACAGCCTATCAGCTTCAACCCCGAAATATTGAGGTCATTTATGCTTTGGCTTTCGCGAAAGAGAAATTCGGACAAGAAGCCTCTGCACAGCGTTTGTATCGAAAAATGACCAAAGTAGATTCTACTTTTGCCGATGGCTTTTTTCATCTGGGCTACCTTGCTCAATTTACCTACAACCAGCCTGATAGCGCTATGTTCTTTTATAAAAAAGCGGCTAAAGTAAACCCGCAACACATCCCGTCTTATCACAATATGGGCCTTCTTTACGAAGATCGAAATGACCTTACCAATGCACTTTTTAGTTATGCAAAGGCACTCAAAGTAGATTCTACCTATCAGTTATCCAAAGACCGCGTAAGTGTTTTACGCAAACGGATATGAAAAAAGCACAACTCCTCAGTGAAATAGTAGGCGATGTTTTTTTGCCGGTTTTGGGCTACCTGTTTTGGGGCTGGAATCTATACTTTATTCTACTTTTTATACTTATTGACTTCAGTGTTCGTTTGCTCTTTGCCATTTGGAGACCAGCAACGCGCAGTATTCAATTATTGTTACGCCCCATTTTGTTTTACCTGAGTTTTTTAATTTTGAGCCATTTTTATATGGTGCTTACCGAGCCCACATGGCGCTTTGCAACTGCCTTTTCTGCGTTTTTTTGGTACGAAGATTTATTTATACCGCAGGGTCTGATTCTGCTGCCACTGCTCATCTACACGGAACGTTCAAGAGAACGAATGGAACTCATGTTAAACGGGTCTTACAATGCCTCTCAGCAGTTAAAGAAACTAGGTAATCGCTTGCTTGGGGGCACACTTATTTTTATGCTGATGTCACTCTGTTTAGTGGTTTTTAATTGGACTGAAACCGTTGAAATTATTTTCTTTTTGAGTGCATGGTTATTCTTGGTTATTTATGAGCATAAAGCGGTCTTTTTGAAGAGGTAATTTCTGTATTTTTGTTGTTCAAGAGCAATATGGCAAAAGAACAACAACTCCTAGACAAACGCGCAGCATTACACCAAGGTGGCGGTGCGGAGCGCATAGATAAGCAGCATCAACAAGGCAAGCTCACTGCCCGTGAGCGTATTTCGTTATTACTAGACGAAGGTAGCTTTCAAGAAATTGGTGGTTTGGTCGAACACCGTTCCACAAATTTTGGCCTCGAAAAGCAAAAGTTTCCTGGCGATGGCGTTATTACGGGCTATGGCAATGTGCATGGTCGTTTGGTTTATGTGTATTCGCAAGATTTTACGGTTCTTGGTGGTTCATTATCCGAAACCCACGCTGCCAAAATTTGCCGCATTATGGACATGGCCATGAAAAATGGCGCTCCAATTATTGGCATGAACGACTCCGGTGGTGCCCGTATCCAAGAAGGCGTTGTGTCTTTGAGCGGTTATGCAGATATCTTTTTTAGAAATACCAGGGCATCTGGGTCCATACCACAGCTCTCCTTAATTATGGGCCCTTGTGCAGGTGGTGCTGTTTATTCGCCAGCCCTCACTGATTTTATTTTCATGGTCGAGGAAACCTCTTACATGTTTGTAACTGGCCCTAGTGTAGTCAAAACAGTGACCCACGAGGAGGTTAGTTCAGAAGATTTAGGCGGTGCCAAAACCCATGCAGAAAAATCGGGCGTGAATCATTTTACAGCGTCTAATGATGTAGAGTGTATCCGCAAAGCCAGAGACCTCATCACCTATTTGCCTCAAAACGCGAGCGAAGAGGCCCCACTCACGCCAGTTTTCAGTTTTCAGGCTTCCAAAAACAAGCAAATTGATCAAATTTTACCTGAAAACTCAAATATTCCTTACGATATCAAACGCGTTATTGATTGTTTGGTGGACGACAACAGTTTTAGAGAAGTCCACGAAGATTTTGCCAAGAATATTGTCGTTGGTTTTGCCCGCTTAGAAGGTAAAACCGTTGGTATTATTGCCAATCAGCCGGCTGCATTAGCAGGGGTATTAGATATCGACGCCTCGCGCAAAGGGGCTCGTTTTGTTCGTTTTTGTGATTCTTTCAATATTCCCTTACTCGTTTTGGAAGACGTTCCTGGTTTCTTGCCAGGCACCGATCAAGAATGGCGTGGCATCATTACGCATGGTGCTAAATTATTGTATGCATTTGCCGAGGCTACGGTACCAAAAATTACGGTTATTACGCGCAAAGCATACGGAGGTGCTTATTGCGTCATGAATTCCAGAAGCTTAGGTGCCGACCTCAGTTTTGCCTGGCCTACTGCAGAAATTGCAGTTATGGGAGCCAAGGGTGCTGCTGAAATTATTTTTAAAAGGGATATCGCTTCTGCACCAGATCCAGCTCAAGAATGGTTAGGCAAAGAAGCGGCCTATGCCGACACATTTGCCAACCCCTATAGAGCCGCCGAAAGGGGTATTATTGACGATGTACTGCTACCTTCAGAAACCAGAGCTGCACTCATAAGTGCCTTTAAAATGCTCGAGAAAAAAGCTGAAGCTTTACCCCAGAAAAAGCACGGCAATATTCCGCTTTAATGGCTTGATGATTAATTTACATGTTATAAGGCAACCTTTTGGGCGCCTTTATCGTTATAATCAAGCTATTAACTCTCCAAATAGGCCTATGCAATATAAAAGACTACTTTCTCCAGCTTTCTTTAAATTGATGACGGCTGCCTGCTTGGTGTTTAGCTTTGCTGCCAACGCATGGTCTCAAATTGTGAGCCCTTTTGCGATCAGACACCAGTCTCAGCAAAAAGGAGGTCTTGTTTTCTTATCAAATGTAGCAGTTTCCTGTAATTCGAATATCACGAGCTGCAACACAGCCACTGCCCAGATGCCTCCTGGGGGCACTTCAATGAACAATAATTTTACAGAAACCTATGTAGACACAGACGGTGACCCATCTACTTTTATGTCGTCTTCTGATAGCCTTGTTTTGCCAAATTGTTCGGAGGTTTCTTGGGCTGGTTTGTATTGGGGCGGAAGAATATCAACATCTAATTCTAGTTACTCTCAACGAGGAAACGTTCAAATTAAATTAGATAATAATCCATATGAGCAAGTCTCTGCAGATCAAACCATCGACAACACTTCGGGCTACGTAAGTTATTTTTGTTTCAAGAATGTCACCGATTTTATTCAGAATGCAGGGACCAACGCCCGCTTTACTGTAGCAAATCAATTAAACTCAGTTGGTAGCTCCAACTTATTTGGCGGTTGGACACTCGTTGTTGTTTACAAAAACATTCAAGAATCTTATAAAAACTTAACGGTATTCGATGGTTTGGCCAACGTTGGTTCGGGAACCTCTACCAACACCGTTACCATTCCCATTTCTGGCTTCTTAACGCCATTAAGCGGCCCAGTTACTTTGCAATTAGGAGTTGTTGCCTTTGACGGTGACCGCAATAACACCGGTGACCAAATTCTATTCAATGGCGTAGGCACCAATTATGTTCAAGTATTTGATGCCATTCATCCGGCCCAAGACATGTTCAACAGTACCATTGGTTTCAATGGGGCTTTAACCCCCTACAGAAACCCTGGTCTGAACAATACGCTTGGTTATGATGCAAGTATTTTTTTCCCAAATAACGCTGCACAGAATTATCTGGGCAATGGAGCCACCTCTGCAAACATAAGAGTAACTACTTCCTTTGAGACCATCATGACTCGGGTAATTACTTCTGCTATAGATATCTATGAACCTGATTTGCGTGCATCCGTCTTTGTTAATGACCTCAACGGAGGGGCAGTCTTACCTGGTGATACCCTCGAGTATACCGTTTCTGGTAAAAATATTGGATCAGACTTAGCTGTAAATTGTTTTATTACCGATACGCTAGACATCCGCACCACTTTTATTCCAGGTTCTTTGAATGTTTTGAATGGCCCCAATGCAGGCGTAAAAACAGACATCGCTGGCGATGACCAAGCAGAGTATGATGCGACTAACCGATTTGTAAAATTTCGTGTAGGAACTGGAGCCACAGCTGCCCAAGGAGGCAGCATGAATAATACCACGTTAGATAGTGTTTTGGTTCAATTTAGAGTACAAGTAGTGGACGATTGTCTGATTCTACAATGTGACAGCACCCTTGAAAACTTGGCCTATATCTTTGGTACTGGTGCTATGTCAGGTAACCTCCAGACGAATGACGGAACTTCCGATGTTTATGACTCTTTTGGTTGCCCTACCTCTGCCAACAACGAGGTCACGATATCCACTTCTAACTGCCCTCCTGTAGACTTCACCTACAACCAGCCGCTTTGCCCTGGAGATACCCTACAGCTTTCTGCTTTAAACTCTCAATGGGCCAATTACCTCTGGAGTGGTCCGCAAGGGTTTAGCTCCACGATCTACAATCCGAGTATAGCCAATATTAGTTCATCAAATTCAGGTGTCTATGAATTAGATGTCTCATTCAATGGTTCGAGCTGTTTGTTGAGTAACATTACGAATAGTCTTGTTGTCAATCCAAATCCGGTAATTAACGTCAATAGTGTCAATAATGTCAGTTGTTTTGGTTTGGCCAATGGGGCAATTAGCACCAATGTAATAGGTGCAAACCCCTTGAATTATTCTTGGACAAGCGGGCAAACGGTTTCAAGTATTACTGGCCTTGCTCCAGGTTTGTATTCTTTGGTAGTGACAGACAACAATAGTTGCCAGACCGATACAAGTATCCAAATTACGCAACCTGATTTACTAGAAGTTTCTGCCGCAGTCACAAGCAATTACAACGGTACCGATATCTCTTGCTTTGGTTCGAACGATGGTACAGTGAGTTCAACCGTTACAGGCGGAACTGCACCCTTTACCTACAGTTGGTCCAACGGTCAGACTACGCCAGACCTAACAGATTTAGCAGCTGGCACCTATACGCTCACCGTAACTGATGCAAACGGCTGTACTGCAAATACAACCGTAACGCTTGCACAACCAACCGACATAGCTATTTCTTCAGTTGTTGCGCCTGTTCTTTGTTTTAGTGGTGCAACAGGCTCCGTTAACACCACCATTTCTGGTGGAACCATTCCATATACCATCTTGTGGAATAACGGTCAAATTGCTCAAAATATCAACAGTTTACAGGCAGGCACCTATGAAATTGTTGTTACGGATATCAATGGATGTCAAGATTCGCTCGAATCCACAGTGACACAGCCCGCACAGCCTTTGGCAGTTACGCATTCTCAAACGAATGTGCTGTGCTACGGCGATGCTACCGGAGCAATCGATATTTCAGTAATTGGTGGTACGCCCGCATACAATTATGCTTGGAATACTGGCATCACAACAGAAGACATCTCAGGCCTGCCCATTGGTGCCTATTCGGTACAAATTACCGATGCCAACGGCTGTCAGGTGAACTATTCTGCTACCATTTCTCAGCCAATTGCCCCTTTGTCATTAACGGGACTTGTTACACCAATCCCTTGTTTTGGCCAATCGAATGGAGCGGTTAATATTGCCGTTTCCGGTGGCACAACACCTTATAATTACAGCTGGAATAACGGTCTTTACACGACCCAAAATATCAGCAGTTTAGTTGCCGGAACATATCAGGTTGTGGCCTCAGACAGTAACGCTTGTACCATAAGTCAGTCTTTCGTAGTGACTCAGCCACAAGGGCCGTTGGTGCTATCAGAAACCCATACCGATGCCGGTTGCCTTGGCCCAGGAACCATCGACCTAACAGTGAGCGGCGGTTCTACGCCTTATTCGTATTTTTGGAGTAATTTGACAGCCAATCAAGATATTACCAATGCCAGCGCAGGTACTTATCAAGTGAATGTAGAAGATGCCAGCGGTTGTGCCGATTCTTTAACGGTTCAAATTATTGATTTATCTGTACCGATTGTACCAGCTCTGTTAGCAAGTAATATTCTTTGCTTGGGAGATTCCACCGGTAGCGTTGACTTGACTATTACAGGTGGGGTTGCACCATTCGAATACCTTTGGTCAAATGGCGATACCACCCAAGATGTAAGTGGCTTGCCTGCCGGATCCTATGCTGTTCAAATTACAGATGCCAATGGTTGTTCTGCAGAAGATTCTGTAACGCTTACCCAACCAATGTCATTGATGAGTTTATCAGAGACGCATACAGATGCGAATTGTCTAGATACAATTGCAGGTGCCATTGATTTAAGTGTCACGGGTGGTACCCCTGGATATACCTATCTATGGAATAATGGTGCAGTTACCCAAGATATTACTGGGCTCCAAAACGGCCTTTATGTTGTAACCGTAGCAGATGCAAATGGTTGCGAACAAGAACTTCCTATTCAAATTTTAGACCCGTCCAATACGGTAATGGTATCTACAATTGTTCATCCTGTGAATTGTTTTGGTGGTGCTGATGGCTGGATAGACCTCAGCCCTTCAGGCGGAACACCTGGTTATGTTTACGATTGGGGAACCGGTGCCGTAGTTCAGGACATTTATAACCTTGCAGCTGGGCAATACTATGTCAATGTAGAAGACGTTCTCGGTTGCGGGATGTTCTTGGCTTTTGATGTAACAGAGCCAGACACAACCCTGACGGCTACATCTACCAACTATAATGTGGTTTGTTTAGGAGATATCAATGGTATTGTCGATTTGCATGTTAGTGGCGGAACAGTACCCTACACTTATGCTTGGAATACAGGAGAAACAACTCAAGACCTCTATAATTTATCAGCTGGTTCTTACTCTGTTATCGTAACAGACAGTAATAATTGTACAGCCCAATATACTGCGCAGGTTACTCAACCAAGCAGTTTGTTAACCATGACTTTATTTCCAAGTTCTGCCCTCTGTTTTGGTCAGCCAAATGGTGGTGTAGATCTAAGTATAGCGGGTGGTGTTCCTGGCTACACGTATAGTTGGAGCAATGGATCAACAACACAAGATTTAACGGGAGTAGTTGGTGGTCAGTACAGCGTAACGGTACAAGATGCCAATGGTTGTTTATTAACAGACACGGTTATTGTAAACCAACCTGCGAGTGCTTTGACTTTATTACAAGCCACCACAAACGTGACTTGTTTTGGTCTGAGTGATGGAAATGTGAACCTTACGGTAAGCGGCGGCACACCAGGCTATAGTTATTTATGGACGAACGGTGCCGTTACCGAAGACTTAAATAATGTTCCTTCGGGCATTTATAGTGTTGAAGTGACTGACGCCAATGGTTGTTCAGACTCTTTGCAAGTATTGGTCAATGCACCAAGTGCAGCAGTTGGCCTGACAGGCGTGAGCAACAATATTTTGTGTCATGGTGGCAGCACGGGTAGTATTGCTGCGCAGGGCACAGGAGGCTCAGGTACGTATAGTTATTTGTGGAGTAATGGATCCACTACTGCCACGTTATCGGGTATACCAGCCGGTATATACAGTGTGGTGGTAACGGATGCTTCAGGATGTACAGCAACCCAAAGCTGGACGCTAACGCAACCAACGCCATTAGCATTGCAGAGTACCAACACAAACATTTTGTGTTATGGTCAGAATGCGGGTTCTATCGTTGCCACGGCGAGTGGTGGTGTGGGCCCTTATTTATACCAATGGAGCAACGGCCTAACGGGATCAAGTATCATCAACCAAGTAGCGGGCCCTTATTTTGTAACGGTATTAGACGACAACGGCTGTAGTGCTACGTTCTCAGACACGATCTACCAACCGGCAAGTGCGTTGTCAGTAGCGGGCTTGGTTGTAAACAACACGTGTTTTGGAGCCGCAGCGGGCAGCATAGATATCACGGCAAGTGGAGGCACCTCACCATATCAGTATCAATGGAACACGGGTTCAACCCAAGCCGACCTTAGCAACTTATT
>JALRJE010000125.1 GCA_023268965.1 Crocinitomicaceae bacterium | reverse complement strand
ACGGGTTCGGGCAAGTCGGTAGCGATCAACACGATGATCCTGAGCCTGCTCTACAAGCTGACGCCGGACGAGTGCCGGATGATCATGATCGACCCCAAGATGCTGGAACTGTCGGTCTATGACGGCATCCCGCACCTGCTGTCCCCCGTCGTCACCGACCCCAAGAAGGCCGTGGTCGCGCTGAAATGGGTCGTCGGAAATGATTCCTGTGGGCAGCTTTTTCAATACAGCGCGCTGCGTTTTACTCGAGCGCATTTCGAATAAAAAAATGGCCTTACCCATGTTTTTAAGCTGCTGAATTTCCAGTGGCGTAATTTCGTAGTGGCGCATCATGAGGCCGTGCAATTTGGGTATTTGCTCCAATTGCACAAGTCCTTCTTCAAACGATACCGTCGAAAAAACCACACTAAAATCATCACTTAGCGCCGCTAGCCAACTTGGGTTTGAACTGTCCAAAATAAGTTGCGCCCGTAAATGAACGGGAATTTTCAATAAAGCGGTTCTAAAAGCTTCCAATTGAACCGATGAATCACAAATATTCCAGTGCTTTAAATCTAGTATGAAGGTACGTCCGTCTTTTAATTTAGGGAGAATAGCGTCGAGTACAACCAATTGTTCTTTATGAATGCTTTTATAATGGAGCTGAGCAATTTGATGGTCATGTAGATCTGCTATACAACCGATGCCATTCGTGGTGGCATCCAATCTGTTTTCATGGAATAACCACAGCGTGCTGTCTTTACTCATGCGAACATCCATCTCAACGCCATCTATTGTTGGTAGCGAAAGTGCCAAATCAATGGCCTCCTCAGAATTATCGTGATAGATGCTCATAGGTATGTGCATGCCCATCCCAGCGTGGCCATATACCAGAACTTCTGGATAGGCCTCTTGCTTGTTACATGACAAGAAAATCCCAGATATAATAACCACCAAGCACAGTGAATAAAACAATTTTAAATATGGCTTGGTACTCATTTTTTTGGAGAAAAAAAGTAATAATTGAGTTGCAACTGAGGATTCAAAAAGAAATGTTGCTGTGGGTTTAATGCATTTGGAAGATACATGTATTCAACAACTGCACCCAAGCCCAATTGAAGTAAAAAACTATGCCTTGCACCTAAACCAAAAGCATAACCCAAGCTACCGTAAATGCCATGATAAGTATCTAGGAATCCAGCATTTTGAAAATCAAATTGATAACGCAACGAATAATAGGGCCTATTGAACGAGTTATGTCTATTTTTCGACGGTAATGGCGCTTGCCAAAACAAGGCCAATTGAGGAGCCGCTGCACCTTGCAAACTCCTTTCGACTCCAATTCCTAATTCCATTCCAATACATCCTTTAGGTAACGTTCGAATGCCCTTTAGACTAATGACTTGATCGTAAAGATGAATGGCTGCCCCAAGCCCAAACGCATTTTGTGCTGAAACTCTGGGTTGTACACAAAGCAAGAGAATATAGTAGAGCAACACCTTGAACATGTACAAAAATAAAAAAGGCCCTCCAATGGAAGGCCTTTCGATCTGAAATTGTTTATTTAAACCAAACCTTGGTCAATCATGGCATCTGCAACTTTTACGAAGCCAGCCACATTTGCGCCTTTGACGTAGTCTACGGTGCCGTTGGCATCTTTACCGTATTTAACACAGGCTTCATGGATAGAAACCATGATACCATGCAAACGTTGGTCTACTTCTTCAGCTGACCAAGACAAGCGCAAAGAGTTTTGAGACATCTCCAAACCTGAAGTAGCTACACCACCGGCATTTGATGCCTTACCTGGTGAAAACAAAACTTTTGCCGCTTGGAAGGCAGCAATTGCCTCTGGTGTTGAAGGCATGTTAGCACCTTCGGCCACACACATGACGCCATTTGCAATAAGTGCTTTGGCTTCTTCGCCATTGAGCTCATTTTGAGTGGCGCAAGGCAATGCAATCTGTGCTTTAACTTCCCAAGGGCGCTTACCTGCAATGAATTGGGCATTTGGATACTGTTGGGCATATTCAGAAATACGACCTCGGCGGACGTTTTTGAGGTCCATGACCCAAGCAAGTTTGCCTGCATCGATACCGTCTGCATCATAGATGTAGCCTTCTGAGTCCGACATCGTGACTACTTTAGCACCAAGTTGTGTGGCTTTTTCACAAGCGTACTGAGCCACATTACCTGAACCAGATACCGCAACAATTTTACCATTGAAAGATTCCTCTTTGGTAGCAAGCATTTCTTTTGCAAAATAAACGGTGCCGTAACCAGTAGCCTCTGGTCGAATTAGAGACCCACCCCAATTGCGGCCTTTCCCTGTAAGGACACCAGTAAATTCATTTCTTAAGCGTTTGTACTGACCGAACATGTAGCCAATCTCTCGACCACCCACACCGATATCACCTGAAGGCACATCGGTGTCTGGTCCGATATGACGTGCAAGTTCAGACATAAATGATTGGCAGAATTTCATCACCTCGTTGTCAGACTTTCCTTTAGGATCGAAATCGGAACCGCCTTTTCCACCGCCCATAGGAAGTGTGGTTAATGAATTTTTGAAAATTTGTTCGAAACCTAAGAACTTTAGGATAGACAAGTTTACCGATGGATGGAAACGCAGACCACCTTTATACGGGCCAATAGCGCTGTTAAACTCTACGCGGTAGCCTCGGTTAACTTGTATATTGCCTTGGTCGTCTAGCCATGGAATGCGAAAGATAATGGTGCGTTCTGGCTCTACGATTCTATCGAGAATTTTTGCTGTTTTGTATTTTGGATGCGATTCAATATATGGTATGACTGCTTCGGCTACCTCCTGGACCGCTTGTAAAAATTCAGGTTCGTGACCGTTTTTGGCTCGAACACGATCCATGAAAGCTTCGATTTCTGCGTGATGTTGATTTGACATAATATAAAAGAGTTTTTAGCGTATGAATTTGGGCAAAATTAATCCAAAATCAATTGATGGAAGGATCTTTTTTCAACATTTTATTAGTGTCAAAATGACACTAATCTATTTGTGCAAACATAAGGACTTTTACAAATTTGAAATACCATAAAAAAGTACTTATTTTTACAGTATTAAAGCAACCAAACATGAGCCTCCTTCGTTAAGGAAGCATACCGAAATAAGACGACTACAAAATGAAATTAAGCCACTTCAAACTACACACAATAACCATACTGATCACGGTTATGCAGTTGTTTAGTATTACTCGTTCATTTGCACAAGGCCCTGTTACCCTTTGCCTTGGTCAAGATACAACCGTTTGCCCAGGGCAAACAGTCGTTATCAACAATTGTAATTCTGGTACCACTCCTGGTACAGCAGCAGGGCTTTATCTTAATGCGCCTACAAACGTTACCTTAACCGATGACAGCTGGTCTGGCATGGTAAGCATCGGTTTTCCCTTTAGTTTTTATGGTAGCACTTACACCCAATGTGTCATAGGGTCCAATGGGCTCGTTTCATTCAACCTAGCGAACGCTGGTGGCTACTGCCCTTGGGCACTCAACGGTGTTGGTCCTTTACCGAACGCCGGTTTTGCAGCCGCTAAAAACACCATTATGCTCACCTACCAGGACATCAATCCTTCCTTGGGTGGTCAAATTCAGTACCAAACAATTGGCACAGCCCCAAATCGAAAGTTTGTGGTACTCTACAAAAACATCATGATGTTCAGTTGCACCTCCCAATGCAACTACATGGCTATCATTATGTATGAGACCTCCAATATTTTCGAACTACATATCGGAAACAAACCTATTTGTAGTACGTGGAACAGCGGTTTAGCCATACAAGGCTCTGAAAACAATATGCCTATGCCAATTGCACACATCACACCAGGCAGAAACAACACCGTTTGGGGAGCCAACCAAGACGGCCGTAGATTTTTACCAACCTCGCCAACGAATACCGCATCCTACACCATGTCTCAAATTCCGTATGTCATGGTCAACAGCCCGGGTAGTAATTTTGTATGGGCCAATACCAATGGTCAATCCTTCCCCTATAACAATGGCACGCTAAACGTCAATATCATTCCACCGGGCACAACCGGCTACTTCTTATCTGGTTCTTCTTGTGGCACAAGTATTGGCTCCATTACCCAAGATACCACCTGGATAACACGTGCAACACCATCTGTTACCACCACTACCCTACCTGACGTCTGTAGCCAGGGCATTGGCAGCGCTACAGCTAACCCAGGTGTTGGCTCTCCAGGCCCTTATACTTACACGTGGAACCCCGGTTCAATTACAGGTAACCCAGCAAGCAATTTAACAGCGGGCACCTACACCGTCACTCAAAACGATGGTAATGGTTGTAACTCAACGGCAACGGCTATTATCACCGATACCCCTGCTAATTTCTCTTATAACACCACGCCGGTTTCTTGCCCCGGAGGAAACAACGGCACCGCTACTGCGAATGTCACGCCGGCTACGGGTATCATTACCTACCAATGGAGTAATGGACAAACGACCCAAACGGCAACAGGCTTGAGTGCCGGCAACCATTGGTGCTATGCTTCTAACACTACAGGTTGTTCAGATACCATCTATGTTACCGTAACTGAAATACCCGCTATGGTCCTCAATCCGATCAATATTGTCGATGCCAACTGTTACACTATTGCAAACGGACAAGCAACAATTGATGTAACCCAAGGGACTGCGCCATACACTTACAACTGGGACATCTCTGCTTCACTAGGCGCTTCAGCACTAGATTTAGGTGCGGGCCTACATACTTGTACCGTAACTGATGCCAATGGTTGTATACAATCGATTGCCGTCAACATCGATCAACCTAGTCCACTCAACATTACCTTCCTGACCCAAGACACCATGATTTGTTCGGAAGCTAGCATTGTACTCAATGCAACAGGAATTGGAGGTTCTACAACCTACACCTATTCTTGGACAGAAAATGGCATTGCTATTGGAAACGGATCCAACATTACCGTTGATCCACTCAATTCTGGAACGGTTTATTGTGTTACGCTCAGCGAGGCCTGTGGTTCACCTACCACCACCGAATGCATGACGATCACTTTCCCACAAGATATCATTCCAATCATCACACCTGTGGACAACCAAATTTGTACGCCAGGTAATTTTGAATTACACAATGTATCCACAAATGGTCAGGATATCGCGTCAACTGCCTATTCCTTCTCTAACGGTGATCAATTTAATTTACCGAATCAAGACGACCTTTTTCATACCATTGTTCAACCTGCCACCTACGACTTATCTGTCGTCATCACCTCTATCTACGGTTGTATTTACAATGGTTTCTTCGATGATTTACTGACCGTTACGCCAATGCCAACAGCCAATTTTACCATCTCAAAAAATCCTGTTACATGGTTTGAAACAACCGTTCAAACAAACGACGTATCTCTCGGTAATATTGCCCAATATAACTGGTCATCACCAGGCGCAACCAACATCACAAGCACCGGTTCAAGTGCCATGATCTCCTACCCTGAAGGCGTTATGGGGAGTTATCCTATCACACTTACCGTAACCACTGTAGATGGTTGTTCTGACTCTATCACCATCGATATCGATGTAGTTTCCGATGTTATCTTTTACGCGCCTACAGCATTTACCCCAGATGACGACGAACACAACCAAGTTTGGGCGTTTTATTTAGAAGGAATTGACTACGAAAACTTTCATTTAGAAATTTTCAACCGTTGGGGAGAGGTCATTTGGGAAACCTATGACACCAAAGGATTTTGGGATGGCTACTACAACGGCGTCAAAGTGCAACCCGGCACCTACTCTTGGAAAGCATGGTTCAAAGACAAAGACACCGACGGTAAAACGATAAAAACTGGCATGATTCATGTTATTCGATAATACATGAAATCGATATATACAGTTCTTTTATTGGTCATTGGCTTTGTGCAATCTTCCTGCGGACAAAACATCAAAGGCATAGTTAAACAAATCCCTGCCCAGCTACCTACCCAAATTCCTATTGGTCAAAAACCTTCATTGACTAACGATGAGGTTGTTGCCGGTTTGCGTGAGGCCTTACAAATCGGTATAAAAAATGCGGTCAACCAAAGTTCAGTTCCTGATGGCTTTCTAGGAAACACCCAAATTAGACTTCCCTTCCCACCTGATGCGCTTAAAGTAAAAGATAAGGCTCTTCAATTAGGGATGGCCAACCAAGTGGCGAAATTCGAAACAACCCTGAACAGAGCAGCAGAAGAAGCAGTGAAAGAAGCGCTGCCCATTTTTACCCAAGCCATACTTAATATGAGTGTTACAGATGGCTTTGCGGTTCTCAAAGGAGGTAACGGAGCTGCTACCACATTTCTAAAAAATCAAACGAGTCAGGCGCTCTACAACGCATTTCTTCCTAAAGTAAAAGAGGCAACGGCAAAAGTGAGCCTCACCGCACAATGGAATCCGCTCATTTCTAAATACAATCAAGCCATGGCGCTCACCGGTGGTGAAAAAATAAACCCTGACCTCGACGCTTTCGTTACAGAAAGGGCTATTGCTGGTTTATTTACCCTCGTTCAACAAGAAGAGGATAAAATCCGGCAAAATCCGGCGGCCAGAGTAAACGATTTATTAATGAAAGTCTTCGGATCACTTTAATTTTTTCCAAGCTCCCCGAACGATGCAGTTTCCAGCCACAGAATTGGTTCTTGATGCAAATGGAGCAGTCTATCATTTAGGTCTTCAACCCGATCAACTCGCTCAGCGGGTAATTCTCGTTGGCGATCAAGATCGCGTGGTAAAAATTTCTCGCTTTTTTGATCAAATCGACAGCCGAGTTCAACATCGAGAATTCGTAACGCATACTGGTACTTACAAAGGAAAGCGCATCACCGTCCTGTCGACCGGTATTGGAACAGACAATATCGATATTTGTATGGCCGAACTCGACGCGTTGGTCAATATCGATCTGAAAACAAGAACACAAAAAGACAAGCAACGCAGTTTAGAGATCGTTCGGATTGGCACCTGCGGCATGCTCCAAGCAGATATGCCCATACATTCATTTGTCTTGTCAACACATGCACTTGGCCTTGATAACATTGCTCATTTTTACCCCATCCAATTTAGTTTAAACGAGCAAATGCTCCTCAATGAAGTACTAAACCAGGTTTCGTTTCCTACGGGTGTTAATCCGTATTTAAGTGAGGCGCATCCTGAAATGGTCAACAAACTCAATTCGACAAAAGTTAGAAAAGGAATCACCGTAACGAGCTCAGGTTTTTACGGCCCTCAAGGCAGGTCTTTAAGATTGGTCAGTAAGATGCCTGCTATTCACCTAGCACTCGGTAAATTTGATCACAACGGACAACAAATTGTCAATTTTGAAATGGAGAGCTCCGCAATCTTTGCGCTCGGCAACGCATTGGGGCATGCGTGCACAAGTATTTGTTTAGGCGTAGCCAAT
>JALRJE010000124.1 GCA_023268965.1 Crocinitomicaceae bacterium | reverse complement strand
AGGCATTTTAGTTGCAGCCATCTCTGTAATAAATTCAATAAACTTATACACGATTACTCCTAGATGGTTAATTAACCATCTATTTATTAACAGTGTATATTATACCACAGATTTCAAATATTCCACTACCATATCTGGATGTGTTTCTCCATATGGATCACCTGGTGCAAGATCCATAATACCTGGTTCTACAAACATACGTTCAACAATACAATCTTTAATAACTGCTGCATAACGCCATGAACGATAACCAAAACCAAGATTCTTCTTGTTAACAAGCATTCCCATACCAGTAGTAAAATCTGCGTTACCATCAGGCAATGCTTTGATCTTTTCTACTTTCTGGTCAATCATCCATTTACGCATAACGAATGCATCATTGACAGATACAACATAAACTTCATCGATACCTAATGAACGGATCTCGTCATATGCTGCTTCAAAACCAGGAACCTGGAATGTAGAACATGTAGGAGTGAATGCTCCAGGCAATGAGAAGATCACTACGCGCTTGTTGAGAAACAAGTCTTTGCTTGTTTTCAATTCATGCGTAAGCTCCGGATGCTCGGAACTTAATACTACATGAACCAAAGCAACATCTGCAACTAATTGGGCCGCCTTGATATGTTGCTGCACAAAATTACCTTCGGTTGGCCGTAGCACCGATGGGTACCAACTAGAGATAAACAATACTTTTGGCCGCGCTTGCATAGACTGAATTTACAGATTCTTTTGATACACTTCTTGGAGTTGTTGCAGGGCGTAATCAATTTCTTCTTTGGTGGTAAATCTTGAAAAAGAAAATCGGGCATTTGGTCTTGAAGTATCTGCACCAATGCCTTCTAATACATGAGAACCTTTTGCGGCTCCCGAAGTACAGGCAGAGCCTCCACTAACTGCTACTCCTTTCAAATCGAGGGTAAATAACAACAAGCCAGCCTTTGGCGTGGCTGGTAAGCAAACATTAAGAACGGTGTAGAGTGCCGTCTCAAAACTGGTTTCACCATGAAAAAGCACATCGGGAAAAAGTTCTTGCAAGCGTTCAATCATGTAGCTTTTTAGGCCCCAAACATGCGCTTGGTGTTCAGCTAAATCGGCATAAGCTAACTCTACTGCTTTGGCCAAGCCAACCACTCCGGCAATATTTTCAGTACCACCACGCAAGCCTCTTTCTTGTGAACCTCCATGAATGAGCGGATTGACGCGTGTTTTTTTATTCACATACAAAAATCCAACTCCCTTCGGACCATGAAACTTATGAGCTGCGCAAGTTATAAAATCGATGTCTAATTGGCTCAAATCAAAATGATAATGCCCCATGGTTTGGACGGTATCAGAATGAAAATAAGCACCATTTTGACGGCATAGCTGTGCGATTTCTTGGATTGGAATTAAGGTGGCAATTTCGTTGTTGGCATGCATCAAAGAAACCATGGATGGGATGCCCTGCTGTAAAACAGACTGGAGTTCTTTTAAATCTATGTTGCCTTTGGCATCCAAAGTCAAGTAAATTAGTTCAATTTGAAGCTCGTTTTTGAGCGCTTCGACCGTGTGGCCTACGGCGTGATGTTCAATGGCTGTTGTAATAATTCGTTTGACGCCAAGTTGGGTAACCGCAGCACGGAGCGCCATGTTGTCTGCTTCGGTTCCGCCAGAGGTGAAAATCAATTCTGAAGGCGAACAATTGAGCACTTGGGCAATAGTGCGTCTAGAATTTTCTAATAAAGCTTTTGCCTGACGGCCAAATGCGTGTGTAGAAGACGGATTTCCGAAGTTATTGTACAATACCGGAACCATAGCTTCGACCACCTCTGGTGCAATTGGGGTGGTAGCCGCGTTGTCAAGATAGACGTTCATTCAAACTGTTTTGCCACGAAGATACTAAAATTAGTTTGCTTATCTTTGGGTAATGAATGCTCCGCTCGCAGAACGCATGCGCCCCACCACACTGGATCAGTATATTGGTCAGCAGCATCTTTTAGCGCCAACTGCAGCATTGAGGCGGGCCCTAGATGCCGGCGTTATTCCATCCATGATCTTTTGGGGCCCTCCAGGTGTTGGTAAAACCACCCTTGCTCAGCTCATTGCCCAGCATTTGCAGCGCCCTATTTATACCCTTTCTGCTATTTCTAGCGGCGTTAAAGACGTTCGAGAGGTCATTACCAAAGTACAGAATGGCGGCATGTTCAGTCCAAAAGGCAGCATTCTCTTCATCGATGAAATTCATCGATTTTCCAAAGCGCAACAAGACTCACTATTAGGAGCAGTAGAAAAAGGCATCATCACACTCATTGGTGCCACCACCGAAAATCCTTCCTTTGAAGTCAT
Organism: Crocinitomicaceae bacterium; assembly: GCA_023268965.1. Classification (GTDB taxonomy): domain Bacteria; phylum Bacteroidota; class Bacteroidia; order Flavobacteriales_D; family Crocinitomicaceae; genus UBA952. The sequence continues at coordinate 27,442 of JALRJE010000124.1, read as the reverse complement.
TTCCGCTTTGCTTTCACGTTGTCAGGTCTATACGCTAGACAACCACAGTAAAGAAGACCTTTTGGCTTTGATCAATAGAGCAATTATCGAAGACCCGATTTTACGACGCAAAAACATTATCCTGAGCGAAACAAACGCACTACTCAGAATTTCTGGAGGAGACGCTCGAAAACTATTGAACGTTTTTGAGATCATGGTTGGTACTTTTCAAGAACAAAATGAAATAGAAATTACAGATGAGGTGGTTTTGCAAAACGCCCAACAAAGTTTAGCACGCTACGATAAAGACGGCGAGCAACACTACGATATCATTTCTGCGTTCATTAAGTCTGTAAGAGGCTCTGACCCAAATGCAGCAGTTTACTGGCTGGCCAGAATGGTAGAAGGCGGCGAAGACCCCAAATTTATTGCGCGGCGTTTAATTATTTTAGCTGCAGAAGATATCGGATTGGCCAATCCGAACGCGCTTTTACTCGCCAACGCTTGTTTTCAGGCGGTCGAAAATGTAGGCTGGCCAGAATCTCGGATCATCCTTTCTGAGTGCACCCTTTATTTGGCGAGTTCACCAAAAGGCAACGCGGCTTATATGGCCATCAACAAAGCGCAACAACTCGTGCAGCAAACGGGTAATCTTAGCGTGCCGCTCCCCTTGCGCAACGCACCGAGCGCACTCATGAAAGAACTTGGCTACGGAGTCGGATACCACTACAGCCATGATCATCCGGGCAATTTCATAAACCAAGAATTTTTACCTTCAGCAATCATAGGCACCAATTTCATAGCACCTGGTAGTAGCCAAAAAGAACAAGAATTAGCTGATCAAATCAAAAAGTGGTGGCAAGACAAATACAAATTTTAAGCGGAGCACTCCTCTATTACGGTCTTGTACTGCCGTTGTCCTATTTACCGCTCAGGATACTCTATGTGCTTTCAAATCTGCTCTTTCTGTTGTTTTGCACCATTCTTCCATACCGCAAAAAGGTAATTGACAACAACCTAGCACTAGCCTTTCCGAATAAATCAAGCAAAGAAAAAATACAAATCAGAAAAGATTTTTACCGCTATTTTTCTGATCTATTGGTTGAATCAATCAAGAATCTGAGCATTTCCCAAAAACAATTGCTTGGACGCATGCAACTCGAAAATCCGGAAATCTTAGAAGAAATCAAAGCGCTCAACAAACCTATTCTATTAGTTGCAGGGCATTACAATAATTGGGAATGGCTCATTACCGCCCAAGCCCTTTGGTTCAAGAACCCAAATTTTGGAATTGGCATGCCGCTTAGCCATCCATTTTGGAATTGGAAATTGACGGCCAGACGCGAACGGTTTGGTTTGAAGGTTGTTCATGCACAAAACTACCCAACAGCATTCGATGCACGTAATCCAGTCGTTTTAGTTTTGGCAGACCAAGCACCTAACTCAGCAAATCAATGTTTATGGCTACCCTTTCTCGGTAGAGATACCGCTGTCATTTTTGGACCTGAATACATGGCCAATCAATTCAATTGCGCGATAGTTTTTGCATGCGCATCAAATTCAAAAAGAGGTTTTTACAATATTCAACTTGAAGTTTTAGCTGAGGACTCAAAAATGCTTTCTTACCAAGAACTCACCAAATTACATGTCCAAAAACTCGAACAACAAATTCTAGACAATCCTGCGCGCTGGCTGTGGTCTCACAAGCGCTGGAAACACCAAAAGCCCAGCAATTGGAACCTAACTAGTCGGGACCTAGAAAATAAGTTTGAGTCCAAATTTCGAAGTCATGATGAAGATTGATGAAAATCTCTGGTCAAAATGGCTGCTGATTAAAATCTAAAAAACAAATACTTCACCAGGAGTCAGGCTAATTGCACCGACATCACAGCTAAATTTTCTTTTGGCAAAAAGCGACACCAATCCCTCTCCTTTTTTGTCCTCGTTGTGCGTATCAATCAAAAGTTCGGCCTTAAGCTGTTTTTGTAATTGCAGCGCCTTTTCCCAGCCCAAATTAATGGTGCCTCCTAAAAAGAAAGGCAATTGATACTGAAGAGTGGTGGTGATAAGGGCATTTATTGGAAGATCTAAATTTTCCTTCAACACTGCCCCGTGCGGCGCATAAACAAGCTTCTTTTCTGTGCTTTCAATCAAATAGGCTTTGTGCAACAGTGCATTTTTGGTTTTTAAAACGCTAATTGGAATAGGCGTTGCATCCAAGGGTATAAGCGTTTTGAAATGACCCCATTTTTTAATCTTTTTGAGAATGGATGGCAAAGCAATAAGCGGAATCTCACTTGAGAACTGCAAGAGGGTTTCTTTATTGCAATGATCCGTAAAAGGATGTGAAATAAAGATGTAATCTGGCCTGATCAATTCTCGGACCAAAGGCTGGGGGCTTTGGTGAAACTGCCGACTGAAGAGCGGATGAAAATCTACCTGTGCCTCAGTAAACCATGGATCGACAAGCACTTTGACCCCATCTAGGCTCAAAAGCCAAGAGCTATCTGCATTGAGTTTGGTGAGTTGCATGGTGCTAAAATAAAAAAAGCCTTGAGTTTGCAAGGCTTTTTTTTTGTGGAGAAGATGGGATTCGAACCCACGACCTCTTGACTGCCAGTCAAGCGCTCTAGCCAACTGAGCTACATCCCCGGTTGCTTATTTTGGTTGTAGGGTGTCTTCCATTGCAGAAGAAACCGCAGATTTTTCTAAGCGTAATTTAGTGCCTTCAGACTGAATAAGGACCGTAGCATCGGAAATTTCGAGAATTTTACCGTGGATTCCGCCGATAGTCACAATTTTATCACCGGCTTTAAGCCCTTCTCTAAACTTTTTAAGCTCCTTTTGCTTTTTCATTTGCGGACGAATCATGAAAAAGTAAAATACACCGATCATTAAAACGATCATTATCAACTGATTTGCTCCTCCTGCCATATTTTTTGATTTTATTTAGGTGACAAATGTACTTATTTTATTCTACCCTTGATTTCCAAGAGGGTAATATTTGGTGAAGTATTGGTCATTACCGTTACTACCTTATGGATGCGTTTGGTGTGCAAATCATCTGTATTCACTTCAGCGACAATTTTTGCTTTTTGACCTGGCTGCAACGGTTCTTTTGGAGCGGACGCCACTGTACAAGAACAAGATGGGCGGACTTCACCAAATACCAATGGATGACTCCCGGTATTTTCTACCTCAAAAACAGCTTTCACTACTTCTCCTTTATAAACAGTTCCGGCATTGAAAACAGTGCTTTTAAACACCATTGTTGTTTCTGCACCTACCTCCACTTTCGTACTATCCTGACAACCCAAAAAGATGGAAATCGGAATTAAAAAAAACAAGAGCTTCTTCATAACAGTTAATTTAATAGTCCGCGACCAATTTTTTGAATGCGTTTTTCTTGGGTGAGCTTGGCAATTGCTTTGTCTAGTATACCATTGATAAACACATTACTTTTGGGTGTGCTGTAAAATTTTGAAATTTCGATGTATTCGTTGAGTGTCACCTTTGTTGGTATACTTTGGCAAAACTGCAGTTCGGTCAGGCCCATTTTTAGGAGCAGCATATCCATTTTAGCGATGCGGTCTAACTCCCAGTTGTCGGCAAGTGCAAGGATGTCTGCCTCGTGTTGGGCGTCGTTTTTGATGGTCTGGTGCAAGAGCGTAAGTATAAATTCTTTTTCGTCGTCGTCTGCTTTGTAGAGCGGCATTACCTCCATTTGCTGACCAGGCTTCCAGAACTTTAGGGTTTTAAGGGCCATAGATGCACAAAGGTCGAGGTCGTCGGACCAATAGATCGATTTTTCATCAAAAAAATGCTGCAACCATGATGCATTGGCCACCTCTTGCTTAAATACCTGAAGGGCAAACGCCATATCTTCTTCTAAGCCCTCAACGCCGTTATTCATGTGCTCAAAATACATTTCTGTTTCGAGTAAATGCAAATACATCTTTTTGAACATTTCTTGATTTTCAGCACCCAACCAGTTGACCTTGCGTTGCTCAGCGAGTTTATAGAGCCCTTGATGTGTGGCCAACGCTGTAACGAGTTGGTTGTCGACAAATTTCATGTTTGGATGAAGGTCTTCCTCAGTTGGTCGCATTTTCTTTTTGAGTTCTGCCTGACGGTTTTGTGCAGCGCGCTGAAGTTCAGGCAGTGCAAGCAGGAGATAGATGTACATGTCGTACATGCGCTCGATGGAAAGCAGCAGTTCTTTCTCCACTTTATGTGCGTCATTTTCGTGCCCTTGAAAAAAGGCGTAAAGCACTTGTAGTACTTTGATGCGAAGGTGTCTTCTATTGAGCATATTAAATATTAAGGCTTCCTTTGGTGCTAATGCGCTCTTCTGCCATTAGATTAGCGACTTGGTAACTCGGCAGGCCCTCTTTTTGAGAACGGATGAGAATATGATCTATAGTAGTATAAATTTCTTGTGCTTTTTGCTTGGCCCATTCCAAGGACAAACCTTCCACTTCGGAGAAACAATTGATAACGCCACCTGCATTCAAAGCAAAGTCTGGTGCATATATAATGCCTCTATCCATTAAAATTTGACCGTGTTTGGCTTCTTCTTTTAATTGGTTATTAGCTGCACCTGCAATGATACTACAGTTGAGGCGTGCTAGCGTAGCGTCGTTAACCGTGGCACCCAAAGCACATGGCGCGTAGATGTCCATGTCTACATCGTAGATGTTGTCTGCTGCCACTACTGAAACACCGTGTTTGGCACTTAATTGCTGAAGTGCAGCTTCGTTGATGTCGGTAATGGTTACGCGTGCTCCTTCTATTACCAGATGCTCCACCAAATAAGCGCCCACATGTCCGATGCCTTGTACAGCTATTTTTTTACCTGCAAGTGAATCAGAACCAAACTGATGCTTTGCAGCGGCTTTCATGCCCATGTAAACACCAAATGCAGTTACTGGAGATGGATCTCCACTTTTTCCTGGCAAACCGACAACGTGTTTGGTTTCTTTGCTGACATGGACCATGTCTGAAGGAGAGATTCCTACGTCTTCTGCTGTAATATACGAACCGGCCAACGTATTTACGAACTGACCAAAACGTCTGAATAGCGCCTCGGATTTCATCGTTTTAGCGTCGCCAATAATGACGGCTTTTCCGCCACCCAAATTCAATTGAGAAATCGCATTTTTGTAAGTCATGCCGCGCGAGAGGCGCAAAACATCGGTTAAGGCTTCTTGCTCGTTTTGATACATCCACATGCGGGTACCGCCCAATGCCGGGCCGAGTACGGTGTTGTGAACAGCGATAATTGCTTTAAGCCCAGTTGCGTGATCGTTACAAAATAGGATGTGTTCGTGTCCCATGGCGTGCATGGGTTCAAGAATGGGATTCAAAGTTGAATCTACCAATGATGATACTGTCAGATCAGACATGTTTTTGAAATGAGTTCGTTCACTAATTCTTATTTGACTTAACTTTGCAAGCTCAAACAACTCGGCAAAAGTAGAAAAAAACAATGAAGTCCCTTCGATACATCAACAAATACTTTATCAAGTACAAATGGCGTTTCCTACTCGGGATTCTTTTTACCATTGTAAGCAACTACTTCGGCGTACAACTACCCGCTTTTTTTAGTTCGGCCATAGATCAATTTCAACAACAAATAAAAAGCAACCAAGCAACTGATTATCTCTGGCTGGCTTTTGAACTTGGCGCCATTTACATGGGCTTTTCTCTTTTAAAAGGGTTCTTCTTGTTCCTAATGCGGCAAACAATTATTGTGATGTCTCGGTACATTGAATTTGACCTCAAAAAAGAAATTTATGGGCAGTACCAGGCCTTAGATCAGAGTTTTTACAAGCAAAATGCCACTGGCGATCTCATGAATCGCATTTCGGAAGACGTCGGACTCGTACGCATGTACACTGGCCCAGGCATTATGTATACGATCAATTTAGTAGTGAGCTTCGTTTTGATTGTTGGCAAAATGATCACGATATCGCCAAGCCTTACTGTTTTTGTACTGCTCCCATTACCTATCATGAGCATTCTCATCTATAAAGTATCCTCCACGATGAATAAAATGAGCCTAGAGGTTCAGAAAGAACAATCTTTTCTCAGTACACTTGTCCAAGAATCTTTTGCAGGAATTCGCATTATCAAAGCCTACCAACGCGAAGAACAAATCACCGATAAAGTTAGTGCATCGGCCGAGCGCTACAAAAAACAAAGCATGCGCTTGGTATTGGTCAATGCCTTTTTTAGTCCTACCATCATCTTTTTAATAGGCCTAAGCTCCATGATAGCCATTTATTACGGTGGTCTACTCACTTTTGAAAAGAAAATGACTGTGGGCGGAATCGTTGCGTTCATCATGTATGTCACCAACTTAACGTGGCCTTTTGCGAGCCTTGGCTGGATCTCATCGATAATTCAGCGTGCAGCAGCCTCACAACAACGCATCAATGAATTTTTAAAGCGCAAATCTAAAATTGAAGATCTTTCTTCCATACCCTGCCCTCTTGAAATGGGTCTTCAATTTGATCAAGTAAGTTTTACATACCCTAACAGTGATACCGCTGTACTTCAAAACATTACTTTTGATATCCAACAGGGGCAAACACTAGCCATCATTGGCGCCACTGGCTCTGGCAAGTCCACCATTTGCAGTTTGTTAGCCCGTCATTTTGACCCAACGCAAGGGCAAGTGACAATACAAAACCAACCTCTTCCCTCCTATTCACTTCAGCATTATCGGCATCAAATCGCTATTGTACCCCAAGACTCATTTCTTTTCTCTGATACCATAGCAGACAACCTGAAGTTTGGGGTCGAACAAAATGACCTAAGTATAGAAGAACTGGAAATGGCCTGTAAACAAGCGCATGTCCTACACAATATTCAAGATTTTCAAGAGGGTTTCCAAACCGTACTTGGCGAACGCGGAGTCAATCTGAGTGGTGGCCAAAAACAACGCATCTCTATTGCGCGTGCTTTGTTAAGAAAGCCAAAACTGCTCATTTTAGACGACTGCCTCAGCGCAGTAGACACTGAAACTGAAGAGATCATTTTAGAAGAACTTCAAAAAGAAGCTGTCACTAGAGCAACGATCATTGTATCGCACCGTATTTCCTCGATCAGGAATGCCACCAAAATTATTGTTCTAGACCAAGGTCAGATCATTGAATCTGGTACACACGAGTCTTTACTGACGCAAAAAGGTGCTTATTTTGATATGTATCAATTCCAATTAGAGCAGGAAAAAACTACTTTGAGTCGAGCTGAAAGTTAATAATTAATTGACTTTCAATTCAAAATCAATTCAATAATCATTTTTTCAACCGACAATTGTTTGTCTTTTTTTGAAACATCTTTGCAATCGATTGCGTATATTCGTTCAAACCAATAAAACAAACAACTATGAAAAAATTAATGATTTTTGTTGGAGCATTAACATTGACTGGGTCTTTGTTTGCTCAAAAGCCTGCATCTGATGATGCACGTTATTCATTAGAAGGTCTTGCTAACCTCAACACCACAGACGGTATGAGTTTTGCAGCTCCTTCATTGCGTTTGCGTTATTTTGCTACAGACAACATTGCAGCACGCGTACAATTCGGATTCGGTGGCGACGGTTCGTCTGTAGTGAATGTTCCTAGCTCAGAGTCTTATACCTATTATGAGAACGCAGACGGTACTGGTGCAACTGGTACGGTTGATATCGCTCGTAGCCAATGGAATCTTGGTTTAGGCGCTGAATACCATCTAACTGGAACCGACAAAATGTCTCCATATTTCTCTGCTGGTATTAATATCGGTGCAGGTTCATATGAAGAAACATGGGCCAATTCTGACGGCGATGCGTATAGCGCAGCCATTACCGACGCAAGTATTACAGGTGGTTTCAGCTCATTTGGCTGGGGCTTGGGCGCAGGCTTTGACTACTACGTAGCTGATAACCTCTACATGGGTCTTGAGTTGAACCTAACGAGCACAAGTATCAATAATGATCCTACCAACATAACCGTTATGGGGACTGCTGCTGGCTTTGTACCAGAAAGCTCCATGACTTACACCAACATCGGTGCGGCTCATGGTTCTGTTCGTATTGGTTGGAGATTCTAAGCAATCAACACCATTCTATGCAAAGGGGAGCTTCGGTTCCCCTTTTTTATTGCTTTATTTTTAACTTTGCAATATGGATTTAAGAAAACATGTGGAGGTATGCTTCACGCCTGGTGAATACCCCTACTACAAAGATGAATTCGAAATTGTTGTTGTCATCGACGTGTTGCGCGCTACCTCTGCCATCTGTGCCGCTTTTGACAACGGTATCAAATCGATTATTCCAGTCCCAACTGTAGAAGAAGCTTGGGCTTACAAGCAAAAAGGATACCTAGCGGGCGCTGAACGCAAAGGACAGATCGTTGAAGGTTTTGACTTCGGGAACTCTCCCTTCTCTTACATGCGTGAAGATTTCAAAGGAAAAGATGTTGTCTTAACGACTACCAACGGCACTAAGTCTTTGGATGTCGCTAAAGATGCTGAAATTGTGGTGGTTGGATCATTCTTAAACCTCGACGCCCTTTGCAGATGGCTCGCCACACAAGATAAAAATGTACTCTGCTTGTGTTCTGGATGGCAAGACAAATTCAACCTTGAAGATACCATCTGTGCTGGGGCAATTTGTCAGTATTTAATCGGAACAGGGACTTTTATTTCAGAAGAAGACTCTTCTATTGCTGCCAAGTATTTATACCTTTCGGCCAAGGACAATTACCTTGGTTTCCTCAAGTCGAGTTCGCATCGCCGCAGGCTCAAAAACCTCAACCTCAACGAAGACATCAAGTATTGCCTTACTCCAAATCAAACGGAGGTCATTCCAATACTTAAAGATGGCAAACTTATTCAACTACAAAAGGCTTAGCCTATTTTTTACCCTACTCTTCCTAGGACTACTTTTTACGCGCAGCCAGACCAAACAAGCCGCTTCATGGGGCTTTGCCGGACACCAGCGCATCAACGAATTCGCTATTTATTTATTACCTGCAGAGCTTCAAGCTGTTTTTATACAGCATCTGCCCTATCTCGTTAGTCAGTCCGTAGCGCCAGACCAACGCCGATATGCAGTAGAGCAAGAAGCAGCGCGGCATTACATAGACCTCGATCATTATTACTCAAAGGGGCAAGACCCCTTTTGGAATCTCCCACAAAATTGGCAAGAAGCCATTGACTGCCACACCGAAGACACCCTTCAGGCATACGGAATTGTACCTTGGCATGTAGTGCGCATGAAATACCGTTTGCAAAAAGCTTTTGAAGAGTTGAACCTTTCACTTGTGTTAAAATATGCAGCCGAAATTGGCCACTATATTGCCGATGCGCATGTACCGCTGCACACCACCGAGAACTACAATGGGCAACTCACCAATCAGCACGGCATCCATGGACTCTGGGAAAGCCGTTTAATAGAGCTTCAGGCCGAAAATTACAATTACTGGATTGGAAAGGCTAAGTACCTACCTTCAGTCCAAAAAGAAATTTGGGCCGCTGTAAGGGCCTCACATGCCGCCCTAGACTCTGTTTTGAAGTTTGAAAGGCAAGCGAGTATTCAAGTTGGCCCTGCTGAAAAATACAGCTACGAACAACGTGGCAGCACGCTTACTAAAGTTTATGCCAGAAAATTCTGCGAAGTATATCACAAAAGCCTCAATGGAATGGTAGAACGTCGGCTGCGCGCCGCTATCCTAATGGTAAGTAATGTGTGGTACACGGCATGGGTGGACGCCGGACAGCCCAATTTAAATCAATTGAAATTGGAAGCCAATTCAAAAACCAAAAACTCGGATGAAGACACCATTCAAAAAACGAGCTCCCGTTGGAAACAACGGAGTTGTCATTAACTCAAACTTCTGTATCTAATGCGTTTTGGGCCGGAGTCGCCAAGGCGTTTTTTGCGGTTTTCTTCGTACTCTGAATAAGAACCTTCAAACCAATAGACTTGAGAATCGCCTTCGAAGGCTAAGATGTGCGTACAGATGCGGTCTAGGAACCAGCGGTCGTGGGAGATGACTACCGCACAACCCGCAAAGTTTTCAATGCCTTCTTCTAGGGCACGAAGCGTATTGATATCGATATCGTTGGTAGGCTCATCGAGTAAAAGCACGTTGGCTTCGGTCTTGAGGGTCATGGCGAGGTGCAAGCGATTGCGCTCTCCACCAGAAAGAATACCCACCTTTTTGTTTTGGTCTGAACCGTTAAAGTTGAACTTAGACAAATAAGCACGTGAATTGATTTTATCGTTGCCCACCTCGACGTATTCAAGACCGTTAGACACCACATCAAAGACTGTTTTGTCCGGATGGATGTCCTTGTGGCTTTGGTCGACATAACCAATTTTGACGGTTTCGCCTACGGTGAACTCGCCGTTGTCGGGCGTGAGTTCTGACATGATCATTTTGAAAATAGTGGTTTTTCCTGCGCCATTCGGACCAATGATACCGACAATTCCTGCTGGGGGCAATTTAAAATTGAGGTCATCGTAGAGGAGTTTGTCACCAAAAGCCTTGCCCACATGAAGGGCGTCGATAACGTTGTTGCCCAAGCGCGGCCCATTTGGAATAGGCATTTCGAGCTTGGCTTCTTTTTCACGGGCATCGGCAGATAACATTTTGTCGTAGTTCTGCAAACGGGCTTTGCTTTTGGCCTGACGCGCTTTGGGGTTCATGCGCACCCATTCGAGCTCGCGGGCCAGCATTTTTTGACGCTTAGATTCTGTTTTTTCTTCTTCTTGCAAGCGCTTGCCTTTTTGCTCGAGCCAAGAAGTATAATTGCCTTTCCATGGAATCCCTTCTCCGCGGTCGAGTTCGAGGATCCAGCCGGCAACGTTGTCTAGGAAGTAGCGGTCGTGGGTAACAGCAATAACAGTTCCTTTGTATTGTTGGAGGTGCTGCTCGAGCCAATCGATAGATTCGGCATCTAGGTGGTTGGTAGGCTCATCGAGTAACAATACATCCGGATTTTGCAAAAGCAAACGGCAGAGGGCCACCCTGCGGCGCTCTCCACCCGAAAGCGTGCCAATGAGTTGTTCGTCGGGAGGGCAGCGCAAGGCATCCATGGCGCGTTCAATTTTGGTGTCGAGTTCCCAGGCGTCCAGAGCGTCTATCTTGTCTTGCACCTCGCCTTGGCGCGCAATGAGCTTGTCCATTTTGTCGGGGTCAGACATGACCTCTTCATCCATAAAAGCATTATTGATCTCTTCATATTCAGCAAGAACATCTACAATTTCTTGCGCGCCTTCCAAAACGATGTCACGGACAGTCTTATTGGGATCGAGTTCTGGCTCTTGAGGCAAATAACCAACCGAATAGCCCTGAGAAAAGACAACCTCACCTTGAAATGATTTGTCTAGTCCTGCTATGATTTTCATGACGGTTGACTTACCTGAACCATTCAAACCAATGATGCCAATTTTGGCGCCATAAAAGAAGGACAAATAAATATTTTTAATAATTTGCTTTCCTTGAGGAGTAACTTTTGATACCCCAACCATTGAGAAAATGATTTTCTTATCGTCAGACATAATTCTTATTTATCGAGTTCGTATTTACTGTATTGTTTGTTTTGCAAGACCTCAACGGCTTGCTGCAAGATTTCATTGGTTTGGTTGTAGATTTGAAACATTTCACCAGTGCTCCAGAGATCTTGGGCCAAAACAGCTTTTAAGCGCAACTGAATGAGTTTTTCACTCTTTGCATACTCCTTCTCATCAAATAATAACTGAGGGTCTTCTTGTGCAACGTAAGCAAAGAATTCGTCCATGAAAGCGTTGTCACATGTAAAATTATTCTTGAAGCTTTGGAAGCTTGGGTATTTTGCTTTCAATGCGGTTCTGTTGGTATTGATATATTTAAAAGCAAAACTATTGACATGCCCACCTTGAATCAGTTTAGAGAAATAGGTCGTGCTCTCGGTGGTGTCTAAGGCAACAAAAACGTCTGGCATAATACCTCCACCGCCATATACCGTTCTTTTGGTTTTGAGGGTTTTGTACATGAGGGAATCTGGCATTTTGATGGAATCTTTCAAGAAAAACTCACCGTTGAGGTAGCGCTGATTTAAATCTTTTCGATAAGTTTCGGTGTCTTGATAGGGTTTTTGAATATGGCGACCTGTAGGCGTGTAGTACCGAGCAATGGTGAGGCGCATTTCAGAACCATCGCTAAGAGGCATAGGACGTTGCACAAGGCCTTTGCCGTAACTGCGGCGCCCAACAACCAGACCGCGGTCCCAATCTTGGATTGCACCCGATAAAATTTCACTGGCACTTGCACTGTACTCATCGGTGAGCACGATGAGTGGGCCTACTTCAAAAAGACCTTTTTTACCCGCTTTGAGATCATATCTAGGTTGCGCTCGACCCTCTGAATAGACGATGAGCTTGTCACCAGATAAAAACTCGTCGGCAAGTTTATGTGCAGCATCTAGTAAACCACCTCCATTACCCTGTAAATCGAAAATAAGGCTTTTCATGCCCTGTTCTTTCAATGAGAGCAGCGCGTTCTGAACTTCTTGAACTGTTGTTTTGGAAAAACTATTGAGCTTGATGTAGCCTATTTCTTGATCAATCATGTAGGCGGCGTCCACTGAAAACACAGGGATTTTATCGCGGGTAATGTTGAAGTCCAGTAACTTGCCTTTGCGGCTGACCGTGACCTTTACTTTGGTACCGAGGTCTCCCATGAGTTTTTGACGTACTTGGTTGTTTTTGATGCCAATTCCGGCGACGTTCTGGCCATCGACCTGAACAATTTGATCGCCGGGCAAAATACCTAGCTTTTCTGAGGGGCCTCCTGGAATTGTAGCCACTACACTGATAGTGTCTTTCATAAGCTGAAAACGCACGCCAATACCTACAAAACTGCCATTGATTTGCATTTGAGCATCGTTGAGTTCCTCTTTTGGTATGTAGGTGGAATGCGGGTCGAGCTCTTCTAAGAGTGCAATAATAGCAGCCTCTGATAATTTGTTGGCATCAGGCGCATCGACATAAAAGCGTTCTACATTGTAAAGTACTTCTGTCATTTTTCGAGCAGCAATGGTAGTTGCGTCTGTTTGCTGTGCAAAAAAGTAAGAGCCTAAAGTGCAGCTCAAGCATAAAAATATATGGCGCATGTCGGTAAATTTACGAACTACAAAAATAAACACTCAAGTTGCAAATTGCTCAGAAAGTTTAACTTTGTTATGCACAGATGAGAGAAAAAAAACGAAAACTACACTGGTACCAAACCCGAAAAGCGAGAAACGCAATCAAACCCCTTGGAAAAGCTGTAGGCTACTTCTTCACCATTTTAGGTTCTGCCTTATTATTGTATGTGCTCAGTACCTTTGTGCTCTCGCGCATTTCCGTGAAGGGTCAAAACTTTAAAGGCGCTCATATTCCAATATATTTGATGAAATCAGGTGTTCATACCGATTTTATTTTACCCGTTAGTAATGCTATCAAAGATTGGCGTCAAGAGTTCCCTCTGTCAAATACGGGCTTTAAAGACAGCAACAGCAGGCTCATCTCCATTGGTTGGGGAGACCAAACCTTTTATATGAATACCCCTACATGGTCTGACCTCACCTTAAAAACGGCACTTTCAGTCCCTTTCGGAATTGGCCCGTCGGCCATTCATGCCACTTACTACCAACAACTCCTTGACGACCGACCAATCGTAAGGCTTATGCTCACAACAAAGCAATACCAAAAACTGGTTCGCTACATAGAAAATACACTGCAGCGCAACCAAAAGGGCAGCACAAAATATATCAAAGCCACCATGCCCGGTGTGGTTACTGGCAATGACGCCTACTACGCTGCAAAAGGCCGGTACAGCTTGTTCTTTACCTGCAACTCTTGGGTCAATTCTGGGCTTAAAAGTTGCCAGCAAAAAGCGTGTTATTGGACGGCCTTCTCAGGTGGTATTTTTTATCAATATGGCAAATAAAATATGGCAAAGAGGGCCATTTTTACTATCGTATTTTGTTGGATCTACACCTTAGCAATGAGTCAGGATATCCTTGTTTTTATCAATGGCTACCGCGGTCCCAAATACGACCAAGAATTACCAGACAACAAACTACACCTCAAAGACCCCACAGGCTATTGGTACAAACTCGACGACACCATCCAAAAGCGCTTTGAAAATACCACTTCTGTCTATTTTGATGCGCACCATCCGCTCAACACCTCTACGCATCGCGTATTTTCAAAAGTCGTTCGCTCCTATGTCTTTTCTCGCTTTTGTTGGTTTAGAAAAGACAGCCGTTGGGTGCTCAATAAAGACATCAATGAAGCTGGTTTTCAAGAACGCGTTGAAAACGGCCGTTTAGCGGGAATGGCCTTGCGTGCCTACCTCGAAGGCACTGAGCCAGGTAAAATTCATTTTGTTTGCCACAGCATGGGTTATGCCTACATGCTGGGTGTAATCGACGTCTTGGGGTCTTATGTCACGTTCGGTAAAGCGCTGATTTTATCGCCAGAAGATGCCAGTGCGCAAGGCCGAGACTGGGCGTTGTTTGATGAAGTTTGGCAGTACGGTGCGCGCGCAGATGAACCAAAAGCAGACCCCCTATTTCTTCAAGACGGCATCGCACCACAAAGCGCCGTCATGGGCATTGAGCAGCTTCCGCTTAGCACAAAAGGTGGCAGAATCTACATTCCGGACAGCTACCCGAAACGCAAGCTTGGCTTCATCAAAAGTCATCACTTAGCTTATTACGACTGGTTTTACTGGATCAAGCCTGAAGATCGGGGATATTTTAGGCAATAGCTTTTTTCGGCTTGAATAGAAAGAAGCTCAATACTGCCGAAATAGAAAAAAGTACCGCAGCAAAAACAATTGCGCTTGATGGCCTATCGCCTAATAAATATTTATATATAAAACCAAAAGTCAACGTTTCAATAATCATTGGAATAACAATCATCATATTGATAATCCCCATATAAATTCCATATTTTTCTTTGGGTAACTCTTTAACGACCATTAAGTAAGGCACACCCATTATACTTGCCCAAGCAATACCTAAGCCGACAATATTAATAATTTGCATGGTCTCATTTTGAGTGATTGAGAAATGAAACAACCCTATGGCTGCAATGGCCAAAGCAAAAGCATGAACACGATTCGGTGAAATAGTCGACAATACACGCATTAAAAGAAGCGCAACAATAAACGTTACAATGTTATAAGTTGCATTGAGGAGCCCCGTAAAACTAACCGCCTTTGAAAAATCTGGATGCGTATTCATTGTTTGACCTATCGGTATATGATAAATTGTTTGAGCAACCGATAAAGAAGAAAATTGCCAATAAACAAAAAGCGCGTACCATTGAAAAAGATACAGTAATGCAAGCTTCCACAAAACCGTAGGCATGCCTTTGATCGCCTGAAAAACATCAATTACTGGTGAAAATATGCCCTTTGACTCCGTACGCAAAAGGATCAATTCTTCGTCTGAAGGAGGGTTTTCTTTGGTTTTATACATAGCCCATAAAATGGTAGTAATGGACGTAATTCCACCAACTATAAAAGCCACATAAACCCAATAAGGCAAGCCATTTTCACTCTTTTGAACGAGCCAATTACTTTTTTGAAAAAAATACAGACACAAATTAGCCAGCGTGATGCCAAAACCAGTGAAAAAACTTTGAATTAAAAAACCTCTGCGCTGTTCTGATTCTGGCAAGACATCAGCCACAAAAGCCCTGTAAGGCTCCATTGCCGTATTATTTCCTGCATCTAAAATCCAAAGCAAACTTGCCGCCATCCAAATACTTGAGCTAAACGGAAATGCAAAAAGAGCTAAGGAGCAAAGTATGGCGCCAATTAAAAAGTAAGGCTTGCGTCGACCTAGTTTAGGGTGCCAAGTTCGGTCACTTAAGGCTCCTATCAAAGGCTGAACCAACAGTCCTGTCATAGGTCCTGCCAAATTCAGCAAGGGCAGTTCATCTGGATTGGCGCCCAAAAGCATATAAATTGGATTGATTGCCGTTTGCTGTAAGCCAAAACTATATTGGATTCCTAGAAATCCAAAATTCATATTCCATAGTTGCCAAAAACTAATTTTGGAAGACTTATTCAACATGGTATTTCAAATTAAAATGAAAATCAATCCAAGCATCAGCCTTAACTCTAGTTGCGGTAATCAAATCATGTTCCCTCTCCAATACGCGTTCAATAAAAGGATCATTTACTTCATTACCTCGGTTTCGTTTACTTCGCAATTCTAGGGTTTCCTTGTAGTTTCTGGACATAAACAAGTGAAAATCAATAGCATTTAAATAAAATGAGTAGGTTCCTTCCACAATTAGAACTTGAACATCCTTAAGATTGACTTCATGATCTTCTATTTGATCTTTGTTATAGTCTACAAGTGGAGCATTTATGATTGAAGCATTATTTTTAAAAGAGCTCAGAATCTGATTCAATCTTTCTAAATCGACTTCAGCCGGACCCACGCTATTAAAATCTTGTAAGCGGTTTTGGTGATTAAGTTTAGGCGGTAGCTTAAAAAAATCATCCATATGAAGCACCTCCGTTTTTATTCCAGAGGATCCAAAAGATGCCTCAAGAGCAATGGCCATATGGGTTTTTCCACTTCCTGATTCACCCGCAATGGCCAAAACTAGTTTTGGGGTTGTACGCAACGCTGTAAAAACTGATAATAAATCATTAGCAGCTGCTTCGTTTAACTTGGTGCGATCTATTTTTTCACCTATCATATTCCAAAAAGTGCTTTAATTTGCTGCCTTTCGGCAGCCATAAATAAATAGCCAGAAGCAGAAAAACACAATTCACTTTTACCACCAGGCTGCTGGGAGTTGAGCGCAATGTATTCTGAAAATAGAAATTCGTCCTGCTGTGCTAAAAAAAGTTCATAATTTTCTTTGATTTTTGCTTGTATATCATTTTGATTTCTGATGGCAAGCCCCAAGCACAAGACCCCCGTCATTACTGGCCATGATCCTCCATTATGGAAATGATACGGCTCATTTTTAAAATGGTAATTAAACTGATGCTGAAGTAAATTCCACTCTGAATCTGATGGAAAAATAGGCGGCCAAAAAGCTGGAATCTGTCCTATTTTAGGATCATCGAGTAGTGCTGAAACATGACTAAAAAGCCCATCATGTTCAAAGCCCAAAAGAAGTGCTAAGCCATTTGCAGCGGCATCCCATTTGGTCAAGTATTGAGCGGCATCAAAAGCACACGGAAAAAAAGGCTTTTTCGATGCTTTCCAAACTTTTTTTGCTCTTTCATGAATTAAATAATTATTGGGCGTTGAATAATCAGTAAAATTGACAAGAAGTGCCTCCTTTATATTTTTAGTCTTTTCCTTAAACGATCGGGCTTCAGGCCAAATTTGAGCACAAAGATTTAACGCCATATAGCGCAAAAGATTATCGTAGAAAGTGTAGCCAGACAAAATATATTCATCGGCCCAATTGCCCCCAAGGGGAGTATACACCAAATGACGGCCATTGAATTCCCATGCCTCTAAAAGTGCCAATGTTTTCCTTATTTGAGGCTTCAAAAAATCTGCAAGATCAGAATCATTGGTTTGCTTGATGTACAAACAGCTCTGAATAATCCACCAAGTTTGTGCATCTACGCGTCCTACAAGGGTTCCATAACTAATGTTTGGCTCACTTTTGTCATTAAAACCAACATTTGATGGAATGAGCCCATTTGCTTTTTGGTGGTAGGCAAGTGTAAGAATGCTTTGCTTGATGACTGGATATAATTGGGTTTGCTCGTGTAACATTAAAGCAACTGCGGTGATTGCACTATCCCTAGACCAAACGTGCCCATAATTTTCTTCTGCTGTTGCCGCAGCCAAAAACCCGTGCTTATGCACGCTTTTTGTTAAAACCTGAATTGCTTTATGCTTGTACATAGTTGCTTAAAAAAGAAATGAGGTGCAAAGTTACACCTCATCTCTTTCACTCTAAAACACTTTTACTTAAAAACGATAGCGAATGCTAATTGCAGTAGAACGACCCGCGATGGAACGTGCTCTTACAAAATTAGTTTGACCATCTGTAATTGCTCCTTCTTCGGATTCAGTTACGCCAATTTGGTTCAAGACATTATTTGATTGTAACATGACGCTAAAGTTCTCTATCGGTGACCAACTGATGTATGGATTGAGGTAGAAATAACCGCTCATCACCAATTCGTTGTTGTCTTGTGCAAAAGAACTCGCTGTTCCGATCACATTTACTCCTATTTGCAAATCATCATTTACATTGTAAACAGGTGTGACCGAATAAATGAATGGAGCCTGACGACGCGGCGTCTTGCCAACATTACTTGGTGTCACCTCATCAACAGCAATTGTAGCTTTTGTATACGTTAGGTTACCATAAATTTGAAGTTTTTTGACTGTGTAACCTGCCTCTAACTCAAGACCTACAGCATTGTAAGTGCGATCAAAGAATTTTTGAGTTGTAGCTTCATAGTTCTTTTCATCCGTTTGGGCAAAGAATGCCGTAGCGTTCAAAAGCACGCCATTTTTACGCATTTTATATCCTATCTCTGCTTGTGATGTGAAATCAATAACATTATTTGCAGCTGTTAATCCTCCTTGTGGATTCAAGTAAGTACCGAATAAAACGCGGTCAGCACCTGCACGACCACCTTTTGAATAACGTCCGAATACGGCACTAGTCTGGTCCAATCGGTAATTCGCACCAACAGAGTAAGATAGATAATTCCAATTGTAGTTTACTACAGCTGCATTGTTATTGTCAATCATAGAAACACTGTTTTCGACAGCTGAAATGAATCCATTACCATTGATATCGTTCATAGGTGATTGGATCGCGCCTGCGTAAGTTCCGTTAGCAGAACCCATATCATAACGAGCACCTAGTGAAAGTGTAAACGCGTCGTTGACTTCAATGTCACCATTCAAATATGGAGCAAGAATGTTGTAAGCTACATTGTAATTGCGCTGGCAACAATTTCCCCATCCAGGTACGCCATAAGCTAATAAACCATTTTCAGTTAATGAGGTGGAAGCTCCGGCTGAGTCAATTCGATTGATGTCGATGAGTTGACTGTAACCGTTCTCAGCGTCAGCTGCAGACATTAAATAGGAATTCCACAACCATGACATGTTCAATTGTTGTGTAGCTTGATACAACCCTAGATTCCAATTTCCGTAGGATGTTTGCTTATTGACATTATAATCGTTAGTGAAATTATTGAAATTGTTCAATTTTGTATTGAACAAATGCATGAGCATGAGTGTCTGGCCTTCATATGCACTGCCATCTTGATTGAGAAGCTCGTAGGTATTTCCTGAACCAGCTAAACCTGAAGCAATTGCCTCATTGGTTCCAAAGGATGCTGGGAAAGGAGCCACAAAACGACCATTCACACCTGCATAACGCGAACGTCCGGTAAGTGTCCAGTCATTACCTAGGTCAAACTTGAATTCTGTACCTACTGCTGAGTAATTAGATGTCATACCATTATGCACATTGATCATTTCTGGTTGGTTTGCCTCATTTAAAGCCACAACATTAGACATAAAAGGTGTTTGCAAACCGCCAGTAAGTGCGTTATAACCATCCACAGAACCCCATACTGGTGCTGCATTTGATCCACTTACCGTCATTGGCATCGGCATATAAGCTGCTGTATGATCTCTTAGGGCTTTAACGTATACTTTCACATAACCATTACCGAATTCTTTCAGAAGATTGGCCTTTAATTGACCGCCATCATTTCCGTTGAAACCAATATCTCTTGGGCCAACACCTTGGCGGTAAAAACCACCCACGTGCATGTAAAGTCCTTCACCCACTTTGGTTCCGTATTCAATATCAGATCTTAAATTCCGGTAATCTAAACCAATAGAGGAAGACACGGAACCGCCTTCACGTCTACCATCTTTAGAAATAAAGTTGATAATACCAGCAGGAGAATTTGAAGCAAGTGTAGATGCTGATCCTCCCCGAACCGACTCTACACGACCAATCGTTGCATCTGCACGAACAAATTGATCCTGGGTTCCGAATGCAATATCACCAAATTGAAGAACCGGCAATCCGTCTTCTTGGATCAAAAGATATTTAGAACCACCAGTTGCCAAAGGAACACCGCGAACAGATAGGTTTGTATTTCCGTCACCTGCAGAAGATTCTGTTCGTATACCTGGAATTTGTCTAAAAATTTCAGCAGTCGACCTCGGAGCTGCTCTGTCAATTTGATCTGGTCTTAAAGTCGAAACGGAAATGGAGGAACTTAGCGCAGCTTTGGGGTTGGTAACACCCGTAACAACAACTTCACTGACATTTTTAACCGTGTCTTTTAAGACGCCAACTTGTGCTACTGCTGTATTGGCAACGCCAAGTTGCAGCATTAACAAACCCGCCAGGGTTTTCACATTAATGTAATTTTTGTTTTCCATAGTTTTAGTTTTGGTTCGACCAATTTATAGGAATTTAACATTAGGAAAACATTTAAATCATGCGATTTAGGCTGCAAACGATTGCGCAAACGATTGCGCAAACGATTGCGGTTGATTTCTTTTTTGTAGAATTTTGTAATCTAGTAAAAAATGGCAATCTTGTAGCCGTGAAAACGATGACAATTAAAGATCTGGCAACTTTTTTGAAGGTAAGCCCCTCTACGGTATCTCGTGCACTCAACAACCACCCCGACATTAGTTCGGAAGTACGCAATCGCGTTCAACAACTAGCTGAAGAGTTACAGTTTAAACCGAATAGTTTTGCAGCCAATTTCAGGAAAAAACAATCAAAATTGATTGCAATCGTACTTCCCAAAATTTATCGCTCTTTTATACCTGATGTCATTGAAGGAATTACCAAACACCTCAATGCTCATCAATTCCAAACACTTATTCTGATTACCGAAGACCAACTTCAGCACGAAATTGAGGCCATCAAACAGTGTTGCGACATGCGCGTAGATGGTATTTTACTCTCTTTAAGTAATCAAACCAAAGATTTATCTCACTTGGAAATTTGCAACAAACATGAGATTCCACTCGTGCTTTTTGACAATACCATGGAAAGCAAATCATTTACAAATGTTCATATTAATGATGCTGCTGCAGCCGGTCTCTGCGCCACCTATTTAAATCAGCAAAAAGTCAAAAGAGTGGCAGCGGTTTTCGGACCAGAAGAGCTCAGCATCTCCAAAAATCGCAAAATTGGATTTTTTGAAGCAATCCATAAAGATGTTAAAGTTGATATCTGTTTTGCTCAAGATGCCAAAGAAGCATACCATTTTGTAAATGCTCAAATAGAACAACATCATACCAAAGCATTTTTTGGTATTTCAGACGAAGTGCTACTCGGTATTATTACTGCCATTCAAGAACATAATATAACAAATACAACCACAGTTGTTGGTTTTTCAGATGGCCTGACTATGCCTTTTTTACACAAAGAATTGCGCTATATTTTTCACAACGGTAAAACTGTAGGTGAATGCGCTGCTGCTCAAATTTTGAAGCACATTGAAAATAATGAGCTTAGCAAGGAAAATATAGAAATTCCTGTTGAATTAAACTAGGGTCTCCATGTCAATATCTACATTATTTCTAACTTTGAGCTAGAAATGCAGTACAACTATAGCCTTCAGCCGTTCAACACCTTCGGAATCGATGTCAAAGCCAAATACTTTGCTTCTTTTTCGGGCATACCCGAGCTCAAAGCAAATCTTGCAGCTTATCCGGAAGAACCTTTATTGATACTCGGCGGTGGCAGTAATATGCTTTTCACCCAAGACTTTAACGGTTTGGTTTTGCGCAATGAAATCAGAGGTATTGACCAAGTTGACCAAGACGACCAACATGTATTGATCAAAGCTGGCGCTGGCGAAAACTGGCATACATTTGTACAGCATTGCCTTGCACACAATTGGGCAGGCCTAGAAAACCTTTCGCTCATTCCTGGTTCTGTTGGAGCAAGCCCCATGCAAAATATAGGTGCTTACGGTGTTGAGATCAAAGATGTATTTCACGAACTCAGCGCCTACCATATTGCTTCTGGCGAAATCCATACCTTTAATAAAGAACAGTGTCAGTTTGGCTATAGGGAGAGCGTTTTTAAACGCGCATTCAAAAACCAATACATTATCACTGATGTCACCTTTGCCCTTTCCAAAAATCCTGAGCTCAAAACCAGTTATGGCGCAATTCAGCAAGAATTAGCCACCCGAGGCATCACCAAACCTCAAATTCGGGACATCTCAGAGGCGGTTATTGCCATCAGACAATCAAAGCTCCCAGATCCTGTTTTACTCGGTAATGCAGGTAGTTTTTTTAAAAACCCGGTCATTGGGCTCGATGAATTCAAAACAATTCAAGCAAAATACCCTGATGTTTCTCACTACGTCGTTTCAGAAACCGAAATTAAATTGGCTGCAGGTTGGCTCATTGAAAAAGCTGGGCTCAAAGGTTTTAGGCAAGGTAACTGCGGCGTTCATACCAAACAAGCCCTCGTGTTGGTCAATTATGGAGGTAGTGAGGGCCAGCAAATATTAGATTTATCTACGCACATTATTCAAACCATTCAATCGCAGTTTGGCGTAACACTCGAACGCGAGGTCAATATTATCCCCTCTCATGAAAGTATCCTATAACTGGCTCCAAACTTACCTTGATTTTACTTACACTGCAGAAGAACTAAGTGACATTCTTACCCAAACTGGGTTGGAGGTAGAAAGCATCGAAACTTTTGAGCAAATTCGGGGTGGGCTTAAAGGGGTTATAGTTGGCGAAGTACTGACATGTGAACAGCACCCCAATGCCGATAAACTAAAGGTTACTACCGTTCATATTGGGTCAGAAACCCCACTGCAAATTGTATGTGGTGCTCCAAATGTTGCTACAGGTCAAAAAGTACTTGTTGCCACCGTTGGCACTACCCTTTATCCACAACCAGACCAAGCCTTTGACATCAAAAAAGCAAAAATTAGGGGAGTGGCATCTGAGGGCATGCTTTGCGCTGAAGATGAACTCGGCTTGGGTCAAAGCCACGACGGCATCTTGGTATTACCCCCAGAAACAGCCGTTGGAACACCGGCTTCTGACTATTTTAAATTAGAAAAAGATATACAACTCGAAATCGGCCTTACTCCTAACCGCTCCGATGCCATGGGGCATATTGGCGTAGTACGGGATATCCGCGCATTTCACAACCTAACTCAGGTACAAAAACTTGATATCAAATTCCCTCCATTCAAGCAACTTCATAATGCTGAGTTCCCTGAGCTTTCAATTGAAGTAACTGATCAACATGCCTGTAAACGCTATTTGGCCATTGAGCTCGATCAAGTTAAGGTTGGGGCTTCTCCAGTATGGTTGCAAAACAGATTAAAAGCAGTAGGTCTTCAACCGATAAACAACGTAGTTGACATCAGTAATTTTGTACAACTCGAACTTGGAACACCACTCCATATTTTTGATGCACAACAAACCGGCACCTCCATTGAAGTGCGTTGTGCAGAGCCCAACGAAAACTTTACAGGCTTAGACAAGCAAAATTATAAGCTTGCAGGGCACGAACTCGTTATTGCCAACCAAAAGGGCGTTTTATGCTTGGCGGGTATTTTAGGTGGTTTAGAGAGTAGTGTAACGACACAAACCACACAACTACTAATTGAATCAGCACTTTTTGATGCCGTACGGATAAGAAAAGCAGCGCGCCAACACGGACTCAATACGGATGCATCTTTTCGTTTTGAACGCGGCGTGGACCCCGAACTCACCCATAGCGCTCTATTGCGCTGCGTAGGCTTACTTCAGGAGCTTACAGGCGCTCAAATCAAAAGTGCAACCTATCAATTCAATGGAGACACACCCAAATCTATTTCGCTTCATCTGAACAAAAAAGAGGTCACCAAAATCATTGGAAACGACCTCCCCAACAGTCAAATAGAACAAATCCTAATTGACCTCGATTTTAAAATCAATGCATTTTCTGACTCAACTTGGGACCTCACCGTACCGAGCTATCGCACAGATGTGACGCGGCCAATAGACGTCATTGAAGAAATTTTACGCATTTACGGACTCAATAATATTACACTTCCAGAAAAATGGAATTTTAGTTTGAGTCCTAAACTTGGCGCAGCTAGCGATCTTGAAAAAGAAGCATGTGCCGAATTTTTAGTCGGTAGAGCTTACCTTGAGGTTATGAATAATTCCCTGACCAAAAAACAATATCATGCTTATTTGGATGAAAGTTTTGGGCAGGCCATCGGCTTGCTTAATCCGCTGAGCCAAGATCTTGCTCATTTAAGACAGAGCCTTATCTTTGGCTTACTTGAAAACATAGCCCACAACCAAAACCGCCAACAAGCCAATCTCCAACTTTTTGAATTTGGCCAGGACTACCAACTCGTTGAGCAAAAGCACATCGAGACACAACGCTTAGCGCTTTCCCTCATTGGAAAAAAGGAAGACGAAAACTGGAATAATAATTCACCTCAAGAATTTAATTTCTTTGATCTTAAAAAGGAGGTTATTGCCATTTTAGAGCGCTTTGGTATAGCTCATGATAGCAAAGAGGTAGCGAATCCCAACCCCTTGTTCGAACAAGGCTATGCCATCCATTTAAACGGTAAAATTTTAGTTGAACTAGGTAAAGTACATCCAAAAATTCAGCAAGATTTCGCCATCAAACAAGCCGTCTACTATGCACAATTGAATTGGCCACTCTTAACCAAGGAAGCGCTTAAAAGAAAAATTGGTTTTAAAGAGCTTCCAAAATCTTTTGCCGTTAGAAGAGACCTTTCGTTGCTCATTGACCAGCAAACCACTTACCAAGATTTAGCAAGCTGTGCAAGACGCGCAGAAACCAAACTTTTGCAAGACGTACAACTTTTTGATGTTTACGAAGGTAAAAATCTTCCACAAGGAAAGAAATCATATGCTTTAGCATTTTACTTACAAGACGGACAGCAAACCTTAGGTGAAGTGCAAATAGAAAAAGCGATGAAGCGCATTATGAATGCTTTAGAAAAAGATTGCGCCGCTCAATTAAGAAGTTAATGAACTGCAATCATTAGACTGCCGCTAGGTAACGCTCTAGATTTGGGTTAGTAGCAAGCTCCTCTGCACCTATAACCAATACGTTTTTTGCCTTGGTACTGTGCAACCATAGATCAAAATTAGTGATGCCCACACGCAGTGTACCGTTGATATCAATCTTATGAACCGGTTTTTGTTGTTTGTCGTAGCGTGCCTTGATTTCTAAAATTTCTTGGCTCAATTCTTGATTCTGATTGAAAATCAGGAGGCTATCGGTGCTTTCAAAGTAATCGGTAGATTTATCGGTTACACTAAATACTTCTGTAGCTACACTAGCTGCCCAAGACTGCACCTTTGAAGAAAATTGACTAGAAGTGAATAAGGAGATTGATGTTACTTTCATGCAGATATAATTGTGCGCAAATATAGCACGAATTAAGCCTCACTTACTTATCGTAACCTAATATTTTTAGGTAATCTTGTGCAGTTTGCTCATTGCTAAACACTTCGGTCTGAATCTTACCGTTGTCGTCTCTGGTAATGAGAATATGCTTAGGCTCAGGAATGAGGCAATGTTTGAGACCGCCGTAGCCACCTATGGTTTCTTGATAAGCTCCCGTATTGAAAAAACCGATATAAAGTGTATTGTTTTTATCAAACTTTGGAAGGTAAATAGCGTTGGAATGCTGCTCTGAATTATAGTAGTCATCGGAATCACAGGTAAGCCCACCTAGAAGCACGCGTTCGTAGTCATCGTTCCAACGGTTGATCGGCAACATAATAAATCGCTGATTAATGGCCCATGTATCGGGCAAGTTGGTCATGAATGAAGAATCGATCATGTTCCATTTTTCTCGGTCGTTTTGTTGCTTTTGATGCAGTACACTAAAAATGGCACCGCCGCTCTCGCCCACCGTGAAAGAACCAAATTCTGTAAAAATGTTGGGTTCTGGAATGTCGTTGTCTTGGCAGAGACGCTTGACTTGAGTCAGGATTTCGCGAACCATGTAGGCATAATCAAAATCAAAGGCCAATGATTTTTTAATCGGAAAACCACCACCAATATTTAAAGAATCAAGTTCCGGACAAAGTTTTTTAAGATCAGAATAGACGCGCAAACATTTGGTGAGTTCGTTCCAGTAATAAGCTGTATCGTTGATTCCGGTATTGATGAAAAAATGCAGCATCTTGACCCTCACCCTAGGGTTTTCTTTGAGAATCGCTTTGTAAAAGGGAACAATTTCGCGATAGCGAATTCCTAAACGCGACGTATAAAATTCAAATTTGGGCTCTTCCTCAGAGGCAATACGAATACCAATATTGAGTTCTTTGGTGGTGAGCTCTATTAGTTGTTTGAGTTCATCGATATTATCTACAACAGGCACAATACGCAGGTCGTCTTGTTCGATGAGCTTGGCAATTTTTTCTAAATAGGGTCTTGGTTTGTAGCCGTTACAAATAACGTAACTTTTGTGCTTGAGCTTTCCTGCAGCGTGTAAACTATTGACAATATCGATGTCAAAAGCAGAGGATGTTTCGATGTGCACATCGTTTTTGAGCACTTCATCTAATACAAATGCAAAATGTGAACTTTTGGTGCAATAGGAATAGTAGTAATTGCCTTGATAACCAAGATTCATGATGGCCTCTCTAAACCAGCCTTTTGCACGCTGAATGTTATTGGAAATTTGAGGTAAATAATGGAACTTTAGAGGAGTGCCGTGTTCGTACACCAAACGCATTAAATCAATACCATGAAAAAACAAGCGGTCCTCTCTGAGAAAGAATTCATTTTGAGGAAAATCAAAAGTTTGTTCAATAAGGTCAATGTATTTTGTTCTCATGCGGATGTCTTCAAAATTGATTTAACGTGAAAGCATTTGGTTTGTTTCGGAAAGCAAAAAATTTGTGCAAAAATAGTGCAATTTGAGTGGATGCACCGTAACTTAAAGTAGTACTTTTGAGAACAGTATTTTTCACATGTCCTATCTAGACGAACTAAACGAAAGCCAGCGAATAGCTGTTGAGCATATTTATGGCCCAATAATGGTCATTGCCGGAGCAGGTTCTGGAAAAACGCGCGTACTCACCTACCGCATCGCCTACATGATGGAACAAGGCATCGACCCTTTTCATATTTTAGCGCTCACCTTTACCAATAAAGCGGCCAAAGAAATGACCGAGCGCATTGGCCATATCGTTGGAGCGGCCGAAGCCAAGAACATCTCGATGGGTACTTTCCACTCGGTGTTTTCCAAAATTTTACGCTTCAATGCAGAGCGCATCGGTTTTCCGAACAACTTTACCATCTACGACACCCAAGACTCCAAGAGCCTCATCAAAGACATCATTAAAGAACTCAACCTCGACGACAAAACCTACAAGTCAAGTATGGTCTTTGGCCGCATCTCCGCTGCCAAAAACAATTTAA
>JALRJE010000034.1 GCA_023268965.1 Crocinitomicaceae bacterium | reverse complement strand
AAGATCGTCATGCAGACGATGACACCTACAACGCCTACTGTAGCTACCGTTCAAGAAGACGCAAGTCAGATTGTAGCGCCTACTGCAGGTCAGGTAACGGGTGCTGCACCTGTAGCTACGCCTGCACAGTCTCCTTTTGGTGCTGCTATTGCTATGCCTGCACCTATGGCTCCTGCTGCACAGGTACAGCCTGCTACAGTCCAGCCTCAGGTAGCTGCCACGCTAGCGGGCGTACAGGCTGTACAGGGACAGGTATCTCCTGCTGCACAGGTAGCTGCAGCAACACAGGCTACAACCTCTGTGTCAGGCGTACAGGAAGCCCAAGGCACAGCTATCATGATGAACAACCCTGTTCAGCGTCAGATTGAACAAGGTGAGCTTATCAAGTCTAATTAATCAGCGCCTTTAATCGAATTTCAATTCTGAAAATTCGTCGTAATTAAAACCCCTGGATGCCAAAAAGCGAAAAAGCTTTTGTTTGCGTATCCAGGGGTCTTTTTCTTTAATGAGTTCTTGCCATTTTCTATTTGCAACGTCCTGAAGAATTCCAGTATAGTTTTCCTCATGATACATGTTTTGTATGGCATTGTTAATGACTTCGCTGTCAATACGCTTTAATTGCAGGCCTTGCTTGATTTTATTTACTCCCCAGTGCTTGATGCGTAGCTTTCCTACAGCATAAGCTCTAGCGAAACGTTCGTCATCTAAAAACTTGTTTTCAATAAGTGAATTGATGATCTGAATGATTTCACCCTCATGTGCTCCTAAGCGCTTGAGTTTTTCTAAAACTTCATGGCTACTGCGCTCCTGATAAGCACAAAATGCCTCAGATTTCTGAAGCATTTGTGTAAGGTCATAGGCACGTGGGGCCGACATTAAAGTGGTATTTCGTTGTTCTCTTTGTCGACGAAGGTATACTGCAATAGGTGATTAGCAGTTACCCCGCGCACCGGAATCCATTTTTTGTATTTAAGGAACCATTTCAACTGACGGCTCCAGATACCAATTTTAAAAAATGCCTCTAAATAAGGATGCACTAATAAGGTAACCCCGCGCATCCCTTTATCGTTGATGAGGTAGGCCAAATTATTTTCGATTTCTTCGGCAAATAAAATACTTGCCTGGACTTCTCCACTTCCGTTACAAGTTGGACATTTTTCATGCGTTGCAATGTCGGTCTCTGGACGAACACGTTGGCGTGTAATTTCAATAATTCCGAACTTCGAAGGAGGAATCATGTTGTGTTTTGCACGGTCTGATTTCATGAATTCCTTCATTTTATCGAAGAGAATCTTATTGTTTTCACGCTCATGCATGTCGATGAAGTCAACACAGATGATACCGCCCATATCGCGCAATTGTAGCACACGAGCTACTTCTTCTGCCGCTTCGATGTTGGTGGCGAGTGCATTAGATTCTTGGCCATCGGCACCTTTGCGGTTGCCACTGTTGACGTCAATGACGTGCATGGCTTCAGTGTGCTCAATAATGAGGTAACCCCCACTTGCCAAAGGCACTTTTTTACCAAATAGGGTTTTGATTTGCTTATTGATCCCAAAACGCTCAAAAATACCAATGCGGTTGTCGTAATGACGCACAATTTTTTCACGGCCTGGTGCAATTTCAGAAATGTAGTCCTTCATTTGAAGGGCCATGGTTTCGTCGTTGACGTGTATATTGGTAAAGTTTCCATTGAGGAGGTCTCGCAAAATGGAATTGGTTGTGTTGAGCTCTCCAAGAACGCGCTTAGGCGGTTGAGCACCTTTGAGGTTGGCATGGAGGGTGCGCCATTTTTCGAGCAAGTTAGTAAGATCTGCTTCGAGATCTGCAGTCGATTTGTTTTCGGCTACGGTACGAATAATGACACCAAAATTCTTGGGTTTAATGCGGTCCATGAGTTCTTTCAAACGCTCTTTTTCGGCGCTATCCTTGATTTTTTGACTCACAGAAATTTTCTCGGAGAATGGTACGAGAACTAGATAGCGTCCAGCGAGCGTTACTTCGGAGCTCAGGCGTGGACCTTTTTGAGAAATTGGTTCTTTCGCTACTTGAACAAGTATGGCTTGAGAAGAAGATAAGGTATTGGAAACCTTTCCTTCCTTGGAAATTTCTTTTTCTAGTTTAAAGTATTGAAGGTCTGCAACATTTTGCTTCCCGTTGATGCTCTCCTTAACGTACTTTGAAAAAGATACGTATTGAGGGCCGAGGTCGTGATAGTGCAAAAATGCATCTTTCTCATATCCGACATCAACGAAAGCCGCGTTCAGGCCATTGGCAACACGACGTACCCGTCCGAGATAGATGTCGCCTACGGAGAAGTCTGTATTGCCACGATCTTCGTGCAACTCAATTAACTTCCCGTCGCGCAGCAGTGCTATCCAGACGCCGTTTGAACGGGCGTCTACAACGAGTTCTAAATTCACTTGAAATTATTTATAGGATGAAACAATGAAAGCTCAAAGAAAAATCAATGAGCTCTCTATGCGTTTACATGATAGAATAAAGAATTATTTCTTCTTCTTGTGGCGATTTTTTCTAAGTCTTTTTTTGCGCTTGTGCGTCGCCATCTTATGTCTTTTTCTTTTTTTACCGCTTGGCATAATGAGAAGGTGTTATATGTTTAGTACTTTGTTACAAAAAAAATGCACCCCCGATAAGGGAGTGCAAAGGTAATACAAATTTCAGAAAAAACGAAAACTTATTTCACTTTAACGTTGTTCTTTACCTCATCTACAAACGTTTTTGAAGGCTTGAAAGACGGGATGTTGTGTGCAGGAATGATAATCGTGGTATTCTTAGAGATGTTGCGGCCTGTCTTCTGCGCGCGCTCCTTCACCACAAAACTTCCGAAGCCACGTAGGTAAACATTTTTTCCGTCAGCCATAGAAGCTTTGATGTTAGTCATAAATGCTTCTACTGCACGAAGTGCTTCTGCTCTTTCCAATCCGGTTTCTTCTGCAATATTTGCAACGATATCCGCTTTTGTCATATCTCTGGGTTAATTGATTAGGTAATTAATTGCGGGGGCAAAAATACTCCACAGAAAGTATATATGCGTAATTTTCAGACAAATTTTCTAAAATAAATTATGCAAGCGCTTCGCGAAGCTATTCAAATTTGGTATCAAAGTCACCACCGGGACTTACCTTGGAGACATACCAAAGACCCTTATGCTATTTGGTTAAGTGAAATTATTTTACAACAAACTAGAGTAGAACAAGGGCTTCCATACTACCTCAAATTCATCCACAATTATCCTCAGGTGCAGCAGCTTGCCATGGCTTCTCAACAAGAAGTGCTCAATTTATGGCAAGGGCTCGGTTATTACAGTCGGGGGCGCAACTTACATGCTACTGCGCAGCAAATTACCTCTGATTTTGGCAGTATTTTTCCAAATACTTATCAGGGATTACTGCAACTCAAAGGAGTTGGGCCCTATACCGCTGCAGCTATTGCTTCTTTTGCTTACAACCAACCGCATGCTGTTCTGGATGGCAATGTATTTAGGGTTTTGAGCCGGTATTTTGGAGTAGAAGAACCCATCAATTCTGCCGTTGGCAAACCTATTTTTGAAGCGCTCGCACAAGAATTGCTCGATACTAAAAACCCTGCACAACACAACCAGGCGATTATGGAGTTTGGGGCCTTGCAATGCAAACCGGTTTCACCAAATTGTAGCGCGTGCCCAGTTCTGACCACTTGCCATGCGTATCGCGAAAATCAAGTTGCCAGTCTTCCTATTAAGCTCAAAAAAGTAAAGGTTAAAAAAAGATATTTTGTATACCACCTGATACCAAATGCACAACAACAACTTGCTTATCAAAGAAGAGGGGCCAAAGATATTTGGGAAGGGTTATATGAATTTCCTCTGAAAGAATTTACTGATGAAAGCCAAATGCAGCTTTATCTGAG
Source organism: Crocinitomicaceae bacterium (assembly GCA_023268965.1). Lineage (GTDB taxonomy): Bacteria > Bacteroidota > Bacteroidia > Flavobacteriales_D > Crocinitomicaceae > UBA952. Next base: position 30,749 of record JALRJE010000034.1, on the reverse strand, counting down.
CGGTCAAAAAATAATAGGCGGTCGCTTTGAACACCTGCTCACACATCAGCGTATTGAGGCCTACTTCATATTTTCTTCGGCGCAAAGTCAGTTGACTTCTTCTTGTATTTTTCTTGATCTAGCTAGCTTAGAAGGTCACCCTATTCCGCGTTTGATCGATAAATTTTTAATTGCACATAGCCATGAATTATTTTCAGAGTAGACAGCCTCATTCTTTTTAACTTTGTAGAAATTTTACAACATGTTAGTCCTGACTAAAAAATCCAAAAATTCACCCAAATCGGTAGTACGCTTTATTGCAAAATCCGAAAATGGCAAAGATTTTGAATACTACAAATCCAAAGAAGGTTTTGAATTTGAAATTCAAGAGGGGCAAACGCTCGAGCAAATACGCATTCATGCACACAGTATTGAAAAACATTTACACGATGTGCAAACCTCACTTTTATTGGAAAACGGAAATACAGAAGAAGCCTACGCGCTGCTCGAAGGACTTTTGTTATCAAGTTATCGATTTACGCAACACTTCAGCAAGCCAGAAACTGCAAAGTTCAATGAAGTAGTGGTAAAAGCTGCTGTCACACAAGCGCAAATTACCGAACTTGAAAATATCGCCAAAGCTGTTTTTAAAACACGTGATTTGGTCAATACACCAGTGTCTCATCTCAATGCAGAACAACTCGCTCATGCCGTTGTAGAAATGGGCAAAGAAGCTCATTTTGACGTTAAAGTTCTAGAAGAAACGCAAATTGAGACTCTCAAAATGGGCGGCTTATTGGCTGTCAATAAAGGGTCTATTGATCAACCTACTTTTACAATTGCCGAGTACAAACCAAAAAACGCCAAAAACAAACAACCCATTGTTTTGGTCGGAAAAGGTGTCGTCTACGATACAGGAGGCTTGAGTTTAAAGCCAACTGCAGGTAGCATGGATACCATGAAAGGCGATATGGCCGGTGCCGCTACAATGGCAGCAGTTATTTATCTTGCTGCCCTTCAAAAATTACCAGTACACATAGTAGCGCTATTACCAGCCACAGACAACCGGCCTGGAGGCAATGCCTATGCACCCGGAGACGTCATTACAATGTTCGACGGCACAACCGTTGAAGTACTCAATACAGATGCCGAAGGCCGCATGATTTTAGCCGATGCTTTGGCCTATTCTAAAAAGTATAATCCGAGTCTTGTTATCGACGCTGCCACGCTAACTGGGGCAGCATTGCGTGCAATCGGAACAGAAGCAAGTATCATCATGGGCAATGCAGATGATCATATTTTCGATGCGATCCAACGAAGTGGTCAGGCTGTACACGAGCGCGTTGTGCGCTTTCCATTCTGGGACGACTACAAAAAACACATGAAGTCAAAAATTGCCGACCTCAAAAACATTGGTGGGCCAAATGCAGGAATGATCTCAGCCGGCAAATTCCTCGAGCACTTTGTAAGTGCCCCATACGTCCATATGGATATCGCGGGGCCTGCTTGGCTAGATGCCCCAGAAAATTACAAAGGAGATGGCGGAACAGGTGCAGGTGTGCGCATGCTTTACCATTTTCTAAAAACCAACAATATTTAATGGAGAAAGAAAACAAAGAAAAAGAGGTCAAAGACAAAGAACTCATCAATAAAAACTTGATTCGAGTTGGCATCACTATCGGTGACCTCAACGGTATAGGCCCCGAAATTATCGTTAAAGCTCTTCAAGACAACCGTATACTAACTGATATTATTCCTGTCGTCTATGGTTCAAATAAAGTGATTTCACATTACAAAAAACAACTGAACCTACAAGATTTCAATTATTTGTCTTGTAAAAGCGCAGCAGAAATCAATTCAAAGAAAGTGAACGTTATAAATGTCTGGCAAGAAGATGTTCAGATCGAGCCGGGTGTCTCCAACGCCGATGGGGGCAAATATGCCTTGCTATCCTTAGAAGCTGCCACCCGCGATCTCGCCGATGGTAAAATTGATGTGCTTGTCACTGCTCCATTTTCTAAAGAGAACGTAGCCAAAGCTGGCTTTAACTTTCCCGGACACACAGAATATCTCGCTGAAATGTCTGGCGCCAAAGAAGCACTAATGATACTTGTTTCAGGTAACCTAAGAGTTGCCTTAGTAACCACACATATTCCAATTAAAGAGATTTCAAACCAACTCAAAAAAGAGTTGATTGTTGCTAAAATTGAAGTGTTTGAACAAAGTCTTAAAAAAGATTTTGGGCTCATTAAACCAAGAATTGCCGTTTTTGGGCTCAACCCACATGCGGGTGAAAATGGCAAAATTGGCGAAGAAGAACAGCAAATTATTATCCCTGCTATTCAGACCGCAAAAAATAACGGAATTCTTGCTTTTGGTCCGTATCCTGCAGATGGCTTTTTTGGTTCGCCCCTCAGGCAACAATTTGACGGCGTATTAGCCATGTATCACGATCAAGGCCTAACTGCATTTAAAGCGCTCTGCTTCGACGACGGCGTGAACTATACAGCTGGTCTTCCCATTGTTCGTACGAGCCCTGATCACGGCACCGCCTTTGATATCGCTGGCAAAATGCAAGCCGACGAACAAAGCCTGCGCAGCGCCATATTTTTAGCTGTCGATATTTATCGGAAACGGAAAGTATTTAAAGAAATACATGCCAATCCTTTGGCCATATCCAAAGATGAAAAAGGAAAGAAGGAATAAGATCGTGTCAATCCATTTTAAAAATCCAAAATAAATCCCTAATTTTGCCCTTTCGTTTTCGTCAGTGAAACATTCATTATGAAAAGTCCGTTCGCCATACCCTTTGTAGGATTAAAGCAAGGGATTCATGAATTTGAATTTGACATTGACAAATCGTTCTTTGAATCATTGCCTTACTCGCTCATCGAAAATGGTCGGCTCAGTGCCTACTTAGAGTTAGAAAAGAAAGAAACCATGCTCATCGCTCAGCTCGATGTAGTTGGTTTCATCTTTACTGATTGCGATCGCTGTACAGAACCTCTAACACAAGAAATAGAAGGAGATATGACCCTCTATTACACCTTTGGAGAAGAAGAATCCGAAGATGAAAACCTTCTTGTCCTTGCTCCGGAAAGTTATCAAATCGACCTCACACAACCTTTGTATGAGTTGATTAGCCTCTCTTTGCCTGCCAAAATGGTTCACGAAGAAGGGGAGTGCAATGAAGAAATGGTTGAATTAATAAATAAATACCAACAGCCGTCCTCTGATTCAAAAACCGATGACGACGAAATAGACCCTAGGTGGTCTGCACTTAAGAATTTAAATTAACAGATATAAATTAATACAAAATGGCGCATCCTAAACGAAGAATATCGACCACACGTCGTGACAAACGTAGAACGCACAAAAAAGCGACTGCAAGCAATGTTGCAACTTGTCCTACAACCGGGCAGCCACATTTGTTTCATCATGCGCATTGGCATGAGGGCAAACTATACTACAAGGGTAAAATTGTAGCCGAGCAAACAACTGACTCGGTAGAGGAGGTTCAGTAAGTTCTAATTTTCTCCCATGAAGATTGGGCTTGATGTCTCTGGCGGCGATTTCGCTCCTAAAGCGACAATAGACGGTGCATTATTAGCCAAACAAGTTTTGGATAGTGATGCAACTATTGTTTTGCTTGGCGACGAACTCATTATTCAAAAAGAATTAGCGAGTCGTTCACAGAGCGCCGAGCTTTTCGAAATCGTGCATGCCCCAGAAGTGATTACTTATCACGACCATCCAACCAGAGCCTTGCCAAAAAAACCGAACAGTTCAATTGCTGTTGGTTTTGAATTACTTGCCAAGGGTCTCATCGATGTTTTTGCAAGCAATGGCAACACAGGCGCAATGCTCGTGGGTTCTATGTACAAACTCAACACCATTCCAGGAGTTATTCGTCCCTGTATTACCTCTACCCTGCCTGCCGTTAACGGTGGTCAGACTGTATTGTTAGACGTCGGTTCCAATGCCGACTGCAAGTCTGATGTGCTTTATCAATTTGCAGTTCTTGGTTCTGTTTATGCAAACAACGTTCTAGGAATTGAGAAACCAAAAGTGGCTTTGCTCAATATTGGCGAGGAAGACTCTAAAGGTAATTTAATCTCTATTGCAACATACAAATTATTAGTTGAATCCGACGAGCTTAATTTTATCGGAAACATTGAAGGTCGCGATTTATTTACTGGAGTAGCCGACGTCATTGTGTGCGACGGATTTACCGGTAATATCGTCCTTAAAGAAGCTGAAGGAATTTATACCCTCATGAAAAAACGCGGAATTCAAGACGCCTATTTTGACCGCTTTAATTATGAAAATTACGGCGGCACCCCGATATTAGGCGTCAAAGGAAACGCAATAATAGGCCACGGTATCTCGAATGATATTGCCGTCAAGAACATGATACTTCACGCGCACAACGTCGTGAGTTCCAATTTAACTCAAAAAATTAACGAAGCTTTTAACTAATCATGGGTAAAATCACCGCTGCCATAACTGCAGTTCAGGGCTATGTGCCTGAACATATTTTATCAAACGAAGATTTAGCCAAGTTGGTTGATACTTCTGACGAATGGATCACAAGCCGTACAGGTATCAAAGAGCGCCGCATCATGAAAGATGGCGCAAGTTCTGACATGGCAGCCGCAGCAGTCAAAGCACTTCTTGAAAAAAAAGGCATTGATCCGCTAGATATCGAACTCGTTATTGTCGGAACAGTAACCCCTGACCACCCCTTTCCAAGTACCGCCAATATCGTGTGTGACAAAGTTGGCATGAAAAATGCCTGGAGCTATGATCTAAATGCAGCTTGTTCAGGTTTTCTCTATGCGCTATCCACCGGAGCTCAATTTATTGAATCAGGTAAACATAAAAAAGTAGTGGTCATTGGCGTTGATAAAATGACCTCTATCATCGATTATCAAGACCGGACTACTTGTGTTATTTTCGGAGATGGTGCTGGTGCAGTATTACTCGAGCCAAACGATGAAGGAAACGGAGTATTGGACTTCATTTTAAAAAGCGATGGATCAGGTCGTCAATTCCTCCAACAACCTGCCGGCGGATCCTACATGCCCGCCTCAATTGAAACGGTTGAAAACCGCCAGCACTATGTAAAGCAAGAAGGTCAGGCTGTTTTTAAATTTGCAGTGACCAACATGGCAGATGTCTCAGCTGAAATTATGGAGCGCAATCACCTAACCAGCGAAGACGTCAGTTGGTTGGTTCCACATCAAGCAAATCTTAGAATCATAGATGCCACGGCAAATCGAATGGGCCTTACGAAAGAAAAGGTCATGATCAATATTGAACGTTACGGCAATACTACCGCCGGCACTTTGCCACTCTGTCTTTGGGACTACGAAAGTCAATTAAAGAAAGGCGATGTACTTATTCTTTCCGCATTTGGCGGCGGCTTCACTTGGGGAGCAATTTACCTCAAATGGGCCTACAATTCATAATTAAATTAACTTTGAAAAAAATTAAACCATGAATTTAGAAGAAATCAAAGACCTCATCAAATTGGTATCCAAATCAGGACTCGGCAAAGTTGAAATCGAAAGAGAGGGTTTTCGCATTTCAATCAAAGGAAGTCAAACCGAACCAATCATGTATCAGGCCGCTCCTGTTGCAACAGCTCCTATTGCTGCAGCCCCTGTTGTAACCAATGTTGCTCCCACAACCACTGAAAACAAGGAAAACAGCAACGAAAACAGCAAATACATTACGGTAAAATCTCCAATGATAGGTACTTTTTATCGCACACCAGGGCCGGACAAAGACGCCTTTGTAAATGTTGGCGACACCATTCAAAAAGGAGATAAAGTATGTATTATTGAAGCCATGAAGACCTTCAATGAAATTGAAGCAGAAATTTCAGGAAAAATTATAAAGGTTCTCGTAGACAACGCGAGCCCTGTGGACTACGATCAGCCATTGTTCTTGGTTGACCCAGCTTAAAAATAGCATTATGTTTAAGAAAATTTTGATCGCCAATCGCGGTGAAATTGCGTTGCGCGTTATTCGTACTTGCAAAGAAATGGGCATCAAAACGGTAGCAGTTTACTCTACCGCAGACAAAGACAGCTTGCCCGTACGTTTTGCCGACGAAGCAGTGTGTATTGGCCCTCCAACCAGTGCCTTATCTTATTTAAGTATCCCAAATATCATTGCAGCGGCAGAAATTACCAATGCTGATGCTATTCACCCAGGCTATGGATTTCTTTCCGAAAACGAGAAGTTTTCCAAAGTTTGTCAGGAACATGGCATCAAATTCATTGGTGCTTTGCCCGAACAAATTGCTGGCATGGGAGACAAATCCACAGCAAAAGCAACCATGATAGCTGCTGGCGTTCCATGTATACCAGGTTCTACAGGCTTATTAAAAGATCTTGACGATGCCTTTGTTACGGCAGAAGCCGTGAAATACCCTGTCATACTAAAAGCAACTGCTGGTGGTGGTGGTAAAGGCATGCGCATCGTCTGGAAAAAAGACCAAATGGAAGTCGCCTGGGACTCCGCACGTCAAGAAGCTGGAGCAGCATTTGGAAACGACGGTATTTACATGGAAAAGTTCATCGAAGAACCACGCCATATTGAAATTCAGATTGCCGGAGACCAATACGGTAATGCTTGTCACCTCTCGGAGCGCGATTGCTCTATTCAGCGCCGTCATCAAAAATTAGTTGAAGAAACACCTTCGCCATTCATGACAGACGAACTGCGCGAGCGTATGGGCCAAGCGGCCATCAAAGCAGCTAAAGCCGTCAAATATGAAGGCGTTGGTACCGTTGAGTTTTTAGTGGACAAAAACCGTGACTTCTACTTCATGGAAATGAATACACGTATTCAAGTGGAGCACACGATAACCGAAGAAGTCATCAATTTTGACCTCATCAAGGAGCAAATCAAAATTGCAGCCGGAGAAAAAATTTCAGGTAAAAATTACTACCCAACCATGCACGCTATTCAGTGTCGCATTAATGCCGAAGATCCTTACGCTGATTTTCGTCCGAGTCCAGGGAAAATAACCGATTACCATTGCCCAGGAGGGCACGGCGTAAGAATTGATGCACATGTCTATGCAGGGTATTCTATTCCTCCTCATTACGACTCCATGATTTCTAAACTCATTGTTGTAGCTCAAACCAGAGAGGAAGCCATTCTAAAAATGAAAAGAGCACTCAGTGAATACGTGATAGGTGGTGTTAAAACAACCATTCCTTTTCACCAAAAACTCATGGAGAATTCCGACTTCAACTCCGGGAACTTCACCACTAAGTTCATGGACACCTTTGAATTTTAAAAAAAAGGCTTCTTCGGAAGCCTTTTTTGTCAAACTAAAGGCAACGTTTGTGTCATTGAATCGTTTGGGTTTTGTTAAATTTAACCCGCTAAACCTGAACTACTACCTTCCATGCGTTTTTGGCTTTTCTTGTTTTTGATTTTTTCGTTGTTCTATGTTCGGCTGCACGCGCAATATTGCACCCCCCCGACGAGTACTACGGCGATTACACCAACCACTACAACTCAATTTACGGCAACTTTTCCAGCTGGAACTGCTCCAGTTTTTACTTTTTCTGCTACCGCTGGCTGCACTTACACATTTGCAACATGTGGTTTGAGTAATGTAGATACCTATTTACGAATTTATAATGCAGCGGGTATGTTTGTGCAAGGTTGGGACGACCAATGTGGTTTTTTACAAAGCAATGCTGTTTGGCTTTGTCCAACCAGTGGTGCATACAGCATACAACTTTCTCAGTTTCTTTGCCAACCACTTTTTGGTGCTGCTTCTGTTTCGTACTTTACGAGTTGTCCAACTACAAGTTGCACCAACCCAATTGTAAATGCAGGCAATGACCTTACACTCTGTGCTGGGGGCTCTGTTCAATTGGCTGGCGTTGCATCTATTGGAAGCGGTTCAGGGAGTACAGCGCCACTCACTATTTTATGGAGCCCCGCAGCGGGTCTGAGCGCCACAAATATTCTCAACCCAATAGCTACACCAACCAGCACCTCCACTTACACCCTAACAGCTACCCAAGGTACCTGTACAAGCCAAGATCAGGTCGTTGTAACGGTTAACCCAACACCAACAGTTTCTGGTACAGCGCAAACATTTTGTCAGGGTACTTCTGTAACGCTAAGTGCCAATGGCACTCCAACAGGAGGTGCTTTTCTTTGGACACCTGGTGGGCAAACAACCAATTCGATAACGGTCAGCCCTAATGCCACCACGTCCTATAATGTCCAGTATACAATTGGTGGTTGTAGTGCAAATAGTTCCATTACTGCCACTCAAATCAATGGGCTTGATTTTGCAAATATTCAAGCGCCCGGAAATAGCTCCATTTGTGAAGGGCAAAGTATAACCATCTACGGTCAAGTGTTTGAAGCTGGGCTTACAGAAGCAGTTGGTCAAGGTGCGGGCATTACCGTTCAGTATGGCATAAGTACCACTGATACTGACCCAGCAACATGGCCGCTTAGTGCATGGTCCAGCGCAACGTACAATCCGGCTTCATTAGTGAATCCAAACAACGACGAATATCAAGGAACCCTGAGTAACCTTGCTCCCGGAACTTACTACTATGCATTTAGCTACACCTACAACGGCTGCACAGTTTATGGTGGATACAATACAACAGGCGGAGGTTTCTGGAATGGAACGTCTAATTTGAATGGCGTCATTGTTGTCAATCCGAACATTACGCCAAGTTTTGCACCAATTGCAGCGATTTGTTCTGGAGGTGCTTTTCCGGCATTGCCAGCCACTTCAACAAGTGGTATCACTGGTACTTGGTCACCAGCTCCAAATAACTTACAAACGACAACTTATACGTTTACACCAACCGCAGGTCTTTGTGCGCTGCCGGCAACTATTTCAGTTGTAGTGAATCCATTGCCGTCTCTTAGTATTGCCAATACCCCAAACACGACCGTTTTAAACTGCTCTCAAACAACGATAAGTCTTAGTGCCGTTGGAAGCGGGTCTTTTGCTTGGGCCAATGGCGTTATTCCTATTTCAACAGGTCCAACGATCTCCGTTACAACACCCGGAACTTACACGCTTGGTATTCTAGACCAAAATGGCTGTGCTTCTACTACAAGCATTACTATTACACAAGATATTTCAGTGCCTGTAGCAGCAATTACCACCACCCCAAATACCCAGGTCTTGACTTGTAGTACGCCAGCTATTACACTCAATGGTACTGGAGGCAATACTTATTCATGGTCTAATGGTTCGACAACTATTTCCACAACGAGTAGCGCAATCATTACAACACCGGGTACTTACACGCTAGCAGCAACAGGGCTTAACGGGTGCATTGATACCGAAGTGCTGGTCATTTCACAAAATATAACACCTCCAGTTGCGCTTATTCAGAATATCACCGGAACAAACAATCTCAATTGCAACACCACCTCCATTGAACTGAACGCGAGTGGTGGTGTCAGTTACAGTTGGTCTAATGGAACAACCGTACTCACAAGCACAAGTAATTTAACCGTCACAGCAGCAGGCACCTATACCGTGACGACAACAGGAACAAATGGTTGTATTGATACAGCAACGATTACAATTAATCAGCAAGCAAACACCACACCCATTTTTAATGCGATAGCACCTATTTGTATTGGTTCTTCATTTGTTCTGCCAACAACATCGACCAACGCTGTAACTGGTTCATGGAATCCGGCGCCCAACTTCAATGCCACCACAACCTACACCTTTACACCAACAGTTGGTTTGTGTGCCAATCCTGTTACACTCACTGTCATAGTTAATCCTTACCCTACCATCAGTGCGCAAAATGACACCACATGTGCTGGTAGCGTCGGTACCATTACTACACAAGTCTCTATCCCAGGAGGCACGTATATTTGGTCACCATCGGCAAGCAATCAAGCCAACCTTAGTTTGGTAGTGGGTCTAACTAATTCGTATCAAGTAATTTATAGTGTAGCGGGTTGTGCAGATACCGCTACTGCAAGTATTGTAGTGAAGCCTGTTCCTCAGGTTCTTACTCAAAATGACACCATTTGCAGCGGAGACATTGCTACCATCGGCGCTTTCGTTGATTTACCAAACGGAACCTATAGTTGGTCTAATGGTAGTTCTACTAGTTTTCAAACCTTGAACCCAACTGTAACTACAAACTATATTCTGGTCTACACGGTCAATGGCTGTAGTTCTGCACCGGCAACGGCCACAGTCACGGTTTTTCCGGTTCCGAATATCACCATAAGTAACCAAACTATTTGTGCAGGAAATGCTGTTACCCTTGTTGCCAACGCCAACCCTTCTGGGACATTCTTTTGGGGGCCAAATCATACGCAAGGTAGTTCTACAAATACCTTCACACCACAACAAGACACCACTATTCAAGTATTCAATGTGCTCAACGGTTGTTCGTCAGATACGATTCAAGCAACGGTAACCGTTCTGCCCCAACCCATCAGTAGCTTTACTGCTGATGTGCTGCAAGGTTGTGTTCCTCTTAGCGTCAGCCTCAGTGCAGATATCGGTAACTATTCCTCCTACACCTGGGAAACGAGTAATCAACTCAGTGCCAGCGGAGAACTTACCAACCTGACTTTTAACACCAATGGTACTTTCTCCATTTCTTTGACGACCACATTAAACGGTTGTAGTAGCACCACCACAATACCAAATATGATCGCAGTAGATAATTATCCTATAGCGTCTTTTGAGCCATCTTCAGAAGTATTTACAGAACCTAATCAAGCACTGTCTTTTTGGAATAGTTCTATTGGTGCAACGAGCTATGTGTGGAACTTTGGCGACGGTGCAACTTCAAATGAAGAAGGACCCACACATGTTTTTCAAGTAGAAAATCAAGGTGTCGATGTTGTACTCTTCGCTTACTCTGATTTAGGCTGTGCTGATTCCGCATCCTTTTTCATTGGTTTTGACCCAGGGTTAGTCTATTATATTCCAAATACCTTCACGCCAGATGGAGATCAATTCAATCAAACATTTCTTCCTATATTTACAACAGGTGTTGATCCATTTAACTACCAAATGCTCATCTACAACCGCTGGGGAGAAATCATTTTTGAATCACTCAATCCAAATATTGGTTGGGACGCATCCTATGGACCAAAAGGCAACGCTTGTCCGTCTGGAACGTATACCTATGTAATTACTATAAAAACACCTTCAGTGGATAAACGCCAAACCATTACGGGCCATATTAATTTGATTCGATAAATGAATAGACTCATACTTGTACTTAGCATTTGCCTTGCTTTTTTTGGTGTTTCTTATGGTCAAGGTACACCCATAAGTGTTGGTACACAGACAAATACATTTACCAGCATGATTCGAGGGTACCATTTCACTGCCCCGACAAGTTTTACCATTTGTGGCCTTTACATTCCGCCCGATGCCAGTGCCACAGGTACGCAAACGATTCGTGTAGTTCGATTTACTGCTGGCCCGCCACCTGCATTTGCCGCTACCACTAACAATTTTATTCAATTATTTGCGATTTCTAATGCCCCCGCAACACAAGTAATTGCATGTAATATCCCTGTTGCCGCCGGAGAAATAATCGGTGTTTATGGTGCCCGAGGGCCCAATTGTGTAAACAGCTATGGCCCCGCAAACTTTGTAACGAGCATCAACGGATTCAATACCACGCTTCAAAGAAGCGGTATGCAATCTTGTCCGGCTGGAACGGGTGCGGCAATGGCTAACATTTGGTCAGAAGTCAATTACAACATTGGGCGTATTTCCATGTATATTAACTGTTGTGCAACGCCTACCTTAACAGCATCGAATACCAGCCCTATTTGCAGTGGGCAAGCCCTGAACTTTGGAGCAGTCCCAAACCCAACCGGAACAAACTATAGTTGGTCTTGGGCTGGGCCTAACAACTTTAGCTCTACGCAACAAAACCCTTCAATTCCGAGTCCCACACTCCTTGCTGCAGGTACTTATACCGTCACATTAACCGTTCCCAATTGTGGAACTGTGAATGCAACAACTACCGTGACTGTTAACCCAGGACCGTCCATAACCGTAAACCCTATTACCATTTGTGAAGGTGCCACGGGCACACTAACTGCAAGCTCTCCAACAGCCGGTGGTGTTTTTAGTTGGTTCCTTAATGGAGCGCCTGTTGGAACTGGCCCGTCGCTTACAGTAGCGCCGAGCACCACAACCACATATACAGTAGAGTATAGCGCAGCAGGTTGCACCGGAACATCTACCGTGACAGTAACAGTCGAACCCACACCTCAGCCAACGGTTACAAACGATTCCATATGTATCGGAACGAGTGGCACTTTATATGTCAATAATGTTGGCACAGGCGGTACCTATCTCTGGAGTAATGGCTCAACTGCTGCTACACTCAACGATAATCCAAGTGTTAATACCAATTACAGTGTAGTTTATACCAGCTCAAACGGTTGTGTTAGTCCAAGTGTTACTGGGTCAATTATCTTGAAGCCTTACCCTATTATTAGCGGTGCAAACGATACCATTTGTGTTGGAAGTTCTACAACGCTCAACACAATTGTAGATCTTCCTGGTGGTACTTATTCATGGTCTCCGATTGCAGCAAACAGTTCTAGTATTACTGTGAGCCCCACAGCAACGACAACCTATGCGGTCATTTATGACCTTCTAAATTGCCAAGATACCGCACAAATGACCGTGTTAGTGCATCCTATACCTGTGGTAACCACAGCTAATGCTGTCATTTGTTACGGTGATACCATCAACCTCATTGCCACAGCAAATTTGACTGGGGGAACATATTTGTGGTCCACCACAGAAGTCAACGACACCATCACGATTAACCCGGCAAGCACAAGCAGCTATTCGGTAACTTATACCTTGAACAATTGTACGAGTCCTGCTGCTACGGCTCAAGTTACCGTGAATCCGATTCCTGTAGTTGTGCTCAGCAGCGCTACCATTTGCCAAACTGATCCTGTCACGCTTACTGCAACACCAGATTTACCGGGCGGTAATTATACATGGGGGGCTAATAATATAGCAGGGGGCGCAAGTCAAACTTTTATTCCTCTACAAGATACCACCCTATCTGTAGTTTACACGCTCAACAATTGTCCTAGCTTGCCTGCAACAGGTAGCGTTACGGTTCATCCGCTTCCAGTAGTAACCTTTAGTGCGAATCCGCTTGAAGGCTGTGCACCGCTGAGCGTTACATTTACTGCAGATGATGCCAGCAATTCTACCTATAGTTGGTCCACGAGCAATGCTTTATCTGCATCAGGTAGTGCACCCACCATCGTATTCTCCAATGGTGGAACTTTTGATGTCAGCCTTGCGGCCACCACCTCTTTTGGTTGTTATGACACCCATACCGAATCGGCTTATATCTATGTAGAAAACTTACCTATAGCTAATTTTGAGTCGCCAATAAGCGTCTTTACACAAGAAGCGCAATACGTCATGTTTAATAACTTATCAACTGGTGCAACCAACTATGTTTGGGATTTCGGAGATGGCCAATCTGCCTTTGACTTTGAACCCTCCCATATATTCCAAAACACCATGAGTGGTTATACCATTACACTCACTGCACTCACTGATTTACAATGTGCAGATGCTACGTCAGTGAGTATCGGATATCAATACAATGAGTTGATTTATATTCCCAATAGCTTTACCCCTGATGGCGACCAAAATAACCAAGTATTTTGCCCAGTGTTCTATGCGGGCTACGACCCTCAAAACTATGAATTTACCATCTATAACCGTTGGGGAGAAATCATTTTTGAAAGCCGCAATGCCCTTGTTGGTTGGGACGGCACTTATGGTCCGGATGCCCTACAAGCACCTACTGGCATTTACACTTATCGCATTTTGTACAAAAACCCCGACCTTGATGAGCGCAAGGTGCTAACAGGGCATGTCAATTTGCTGCGCTAGTTTTAAGAAAGTCCTATCTTTGAGCCTGACCTCACTAGGCACATGAAGGAACGCAGTTTTTATTCCAATCTTTTTTTCTCGCTTGGGCTCAACCTTCTCGTAAAGCCAGCCGCCATCTTTCTCATTGATGCCAAGATTCAAAATATCGTTGGTCAAGAATACGGTATTTACTTTGCTGTTTTTAATCTGAGCCTCATCCTTTCCATTTTATTCGATTTTGGCGTGAATAACCTTAGCGTTAAACTTGCTGCCCAAGATATAAACGAAGCAAAGCTGCAATTCAGTAGTATCCTGATTTTTAGAATAGCCCTGATGTTATTTTATATCCTTGGCCTTACAATGATCCACCTTTTTGTCAAATTAAATACTGTTGAATACTTGTTGATTTTAGTCTTGGGTTTGAATCAATTTTTGATAGCTAATATTGCTTATTTCCGGAGTTTTTTTGCCGGATTACATTGGTTTCGCTTAGATGCATTTTTTAGTGTGCTCGACCGTATCCTGCTCATTCTTTCTATGGGCACTGTACTTTATCTCTATTCAGATGGGCTTAAATGGGTTAGTATTGAATCCTATGCCTTGCTGCAGTTTGGTGGTTATGCCGTTACTTTTTTAATAGCGGGAATTACCCTTTATCTAAAAATAAAACCGCCTTTAAATAAGCCAAAAATTGCATTGGTCAAAACGCTTGTTCAGCAGGCCGTTCCCTATGCACTACTGATTGTGCTCATGACGCTTTATACCAGATGCGATGCGATTATACTGAAATATATTGCGGGTATAGAAGAAGCTAGCTATTATGCTCAGGCCTATCGCCTGATCGATGCCCTTTATATGTTTGCAATGGTTTTTGCAGGGTTGCTCTTTCCGATGTTCTCAAAAATGATCAAAGACCAACCTAAAGCAATAGGTCCGTTAGTAGCACAAGCAAGTAAGCTTTTACTTGGGTCAAGTATTGCCATTACCGTATTTAGTTTCTTTCATGGAGGCGCCTTAATCGATCAAATCTATAGCAATACTTCTATGGATAGTGGCCGTATATTGTTTTTATTGTGTATTGCTTTTTTTGGGATGGCCTCAAATCTAATATATGGTTCGCTACTCACAGCAAATGGATCTTTGAAAGTTTTGAATATGATTTCCCTGATTGGTTTTGGTGTCAATTTGAGTTTGAATATCATTTTGATTCCTAAAACCCTGGATGGAGGGGCGGTCATGGCCGCAGGTGTTGCTGCGCTTACACAACTTCTTGTTGCGCTCACTCAGGCCATTTATTGTAAACGCATATTTGATTTACCCCTTGTTGAGCGCCAATTTTTTAGATATCCGATGTTCATTTTAGTGCTATTGCTTTGGTATGGTGTTATTTCTTGGTCTCCGGTTGGGAATGTTGATGGTAGCTGGATCTTATTCATCGATATTTTGGCAACTATATTCTTGCTTTTTGCTTTTAAATTCATAGATATAAAGGAGCTGATTTCACTTGTTCAAAAACGCAGTAAAACGCAATAAATATGGATTTTTGGAGTTATTGTCATAGCTTTGAAAAAATTTAGCGACACGAAGTCTTTCACATGGAAAACAACAACCTTTCAGCCCAGCGCAATGCCCTTTTAATTTTTCTTTGGAATCACCGGAAATCATTGGCTGTATTTACCAGTGCCGCAGCAATCATTTCGATCATCATTGCTTTTTTAATTACGCCTTTATACTTATCTACTGCTATTGTTTTCCCGGCTGCGTCGAGTAACGTATCCTTTTCAGAGCAACGCAATGTAAAGGCCGCTGCCATGGACTTCGGAGAAGAAGAACAAGCAGAGCAACTCGTACAAATATTATCTTCTTCTAGAATTAGAGACCGTATTGTTCAAAAATATGACCTCTTGAAAGATTACGATATATCCAAAACTGACCCCAACAAATACTATAAGCTCAATAAAGCCTACAACGAACACTTTTCTTTTGGGCGCACCCGTTATGGTTCTATACAGATAGACGTCCTCGACGAAGACCCCAAACAAGCCGCTGAAATGGCAAATGATATCGTAGACCTCATCGATACCATCAAAAATGAAATGATCCGAGAGCGTACCATCCCTGCTTTTCAAATCAATTTGCGTAAAAAGCAACAAATGGAGAAAGAGCGCGATTCCATCCTCAAGCGTCTAGAAGACCTCGCTGAACTTGGCGTTTTACCCAATGACACAAGAGCAACGCTTTACCAAGCCTTGGTTGATGCCAAAAATCCACAAGAAAAAGAAGAGCTACGCAAAAAAATTGAAGCCAATAGCAAATATGGATCTATTTACGATGGTTTGGAATACCAACGCAACGAAAAAATTGTCAAAATAGAAGATTTTAAAGTTTCCTACGAGCAGGCTGAGTCCGATGCAACTGCCAACTTCAATCATAAATTTGTAGTAGAAAAAGCAGTTGTCGCAGACCGCAAAGAAAAGCCAAAGCGCATGATCATTGTGCTGGTGGCCACCATTGGCGGATTTCTTTTTGGCTTATTTTTCTTATTGATCCGTCAGCGCATCAGAGAACTACAGCAGAACGTCGCATAAAGTTCAGATGAATGACCCGAATATTTATTCGCTTATTCCGGTTGGCCTATTAGCCATCTATTTTGCCATATTTGAGACAGAAAAGCTCTTCGTAAGCCTGGCATTTCTTACGCCGTTGTCTATCAACATCGAAGAGTATACCAGCAGCTTTGGTTTGTTTCTGCCTACAGAGCCCTTGTTATTCGGGCTCATGCTCTTTTTGAGCGCACTTCAAATTAAAAAAGCTTTTCTGCCAGTACAAATTTGGCGGAGCCCACTTATTTGGACGGTCTTAGTGTACCTTCTTTGGATGGTACTTTCAGCCATAACGAGTAGCCATCCTGTAGTGTCTATTAAGTTTATACTCGCCAGACTTTGGTTTATTATTCCCATCTTATTTTTTGGGACCTACTTTTTTCAAAAACGCAGTAACCGGATTGCCTTTCTTTGGCTCTTTATAGTAGCCACCGTTGTGGTCATCATTTACACGCTTATTCATCACTCCTTTTATGGATTTGGAGAAAAAGAAGGACATTGGGTTATGTCGCCTTTCTTTAAGGACCATACCATCTATGGGGCTATCGTTGCGCTGGTGCTACCGCTTGCCGCAGGTCTTTATCTCCATAAAAAACACAAACCACTTGTGCAATTAACGCTCCTGAGTCTGATTGTCATCATCATCATTGGGTTGGTGTTGTCTTATACACGTGCAGCATGGCTAAGTGTACTGGGCAGTATGGCCATAGCGTTTATATTATACTATAAAATTTCTTGGAAACCGATTGCTGTTTTGACTGCGGTCGGATTGCTAATTGTTGTTATCCGTTGGGATCAAATCCAGATGGAATTAGAGCGCAATAAATATGAACACACGACTGAAGCCTTCGACGAACGCATTCAAAGTGCAGCAAATATATCAACCGATGCCTCCAACCTTGAACGCATCAACCGCTGGAGTTGCGCTATTGCCATGTTCAAAGAGCGGCCAATTATGGGTTATGGACCAGGCACCTATGCCTTTGAATACGCACCCTTTCAGAGGCCAGAAAACCTCACCATTATTTCTACGAACTTTGGCGATATGGGCAATGCGCATAGCGAGTATTTAGGCGCCTTAGCGGAGACTGGGCTCATTGGTATGCTCAGTTTAATTGCAGTAGTAGCAGCTATTTTTTATACAGGAATTACATTGTATCACCGCTTGCCAAAGGAAAATAAAGAAGACAGAATTATTGTATTAAGTACAATAATGGCGCTCAGCACTTATTTTATCCATGCCTTTCTTAATAATTATTTGGATACCGATAAAGCGGCAGTCCCCATTTGGGGCATTTGCGCCATGTGGTTGGTCTATGAAAACCAACTAAAAACTAGCGCCCAATCCAAAGAGATGGGTTGAGCGTAACTGGGTTAACACCTACTACCTGGTGCACTTCAAAATGGCAAACTGAAACACCATTGTCGTTAAGTAAAGTGCCAATGGCTTGCTTGGTAGATACTTTACTACCCACTCCAACAAAAGTTTCAGCTAAATTGCCATAGACCGTCCGATACGCGCCGTGCTTCACAATAACTACCTTTCCAGCCCCCGGCACTGAAAATACAGTGGTTACCTCTCCTTCAAATACCGCCCTAACCCTGGAACCTTTGTTGCAAGTGATATCGATGCCATTATTATTCCATTCAATACCACTCAATGTAGGGTGGTAATTTCTTCCGAATTTTTCTGTGACACTGCCGTTGTCTACTGGCCATGGTAATCGGCCCCGATTGGTTTCAAAACTCTTGCCAATTGCGGCACCTTCTATAGATACAGGCGTAGCCACTCTTTTTGGAGCAGGCTTAGCCGCAGTAGTAGAGCTACTCGTAGGATCGGTTGCATTTGGGGTCTTCTCTTGTTTTTTGGCCTGTTCAGCTTTCCTGGCTGCTTCGCGCGCTTGTTCTTTGGCGATATCTGCCCGAATGGCAGCATCTATTTGCTTTTTGAGTTGAATTTTTTTACGCTCGTCTTGTTTGAGTTGACTTACCAAGGCTTGCTCCTCTTTTTTAAATTTTTGATAAGACTTCTCTTTCTTTACTTTGTCTTTTTCAATAAGCTGCCTTTCATTTTGCTTTTCAAATAAGGCCTGCTGCTTGATTTGCTTTTCTTTGTCGATCTGGTTGATTTCTTTATAAATAAGTTGTTGATGCTGTTTGATAAGCGCTGCTTGTTTACGCTGAACTTTTGCTACTTTCTTTAGGTAACGATTGCGGCGCAAAGCTTCATTATAATCAGAAGAAGCCAATAAATACATCACCTTATTATAGTTTCCGCGGTGCTTATAGGCATACAAAAACATTTTCCGATATTGCTGCTTTAAGGTACTAAGCTTGGTACGCAAGCGCTTGATTTCTATTTTTTTCTGAACGATTTTCATTTCAGCAATACGCACTTGGTTGTCGAAAAGATTTACCAATGCCTCACGGCTCTTGATTTGATTCTCGATGAGTCGTATTTCGTTTAGAGATGCTTGGCTGTTGTTCTTAACCTTGCCTAATAATTTTTTCGTGTTGGAAATGCGTTTTTCCAATTTTTGTTGTTCTCGCTTGAGTTGTTTTTGGTCTTGTTGGGCAAAAGAAAGCCAATTAAGACTCAAAAATAACAGTAGGTTAATCACATTTTTCATAGCTATCTGGTATGACGATGATCAATTCTTGGGGTTCATTTACCTCGACACGGTCATAGGTCAAGGTGAGTGTCAATGCTTTATTTGGCGTTTTGATATGGATTTGAACTTTTACAGGCAAATCAAAGCCATTGAGTTGCTGCCTTTCTAAATAAATTACACTTACTTCAGTTGCATCTTCTAGGCTCCAAATGCGTGTTTGTTTGAGTGCTTTGGCGTCATTGGTAAGTTGATACTGAATCATGAGATCATCTTTTTGTTTGCGATCCGGTTTTTTTCGATCGCGTTTTTTGTGAGTCGAGACGCTGTAATGAAAGGGGTCGTTATCTACAAAATATTTTTGTGACATTTGATAATCTAATGGTTTGCCATATAAGATCTCTTCGATATTTTCATAAGAAAAATCGACACCAAATAAGTCTTTCAAATATGCCAATGAAGCAACAGTGTAGCAGCGGTCGCGCTTATTGACAACGCAAAAAGTGTCTTGTGTTACAAGAGCGGTTACAACTGGAATCTTAGCATAAGTAATAATCGTTGATACTGCACTATCGCTGATAATTTTGATAGAGGTTTTCAAGGAGATTTCGCTTTGGTTATCAGGTTTGCTAAAATCTTTATAGTTTACATGTAGTTTACAATAAAAAGTTTGAGGTTCTTTGTTTGATAAGCTATCGATGCGTTCTAACAGCTCCTTGTCTTTTATTTTGGGCAATTTTTCGAACTCTCGCTCCTCTTCTACTAAAGCTGGAGCCTTACATGCCAACAACCCGAAGAAAAAGCAAACGATAAAGAATAAATTAAGGAATCTGTACATAACTTTTTTTAGTAAATTTCTCGCTTAGTAAGGCACTTCCTTCTCCATAGTTGAGCGCTTTTTGCCAGCATGCAATACCCTCTTGTTCTCGACCCAATTTAAAATATACGTCGCCAAGGAATTCTTGATAAACCGCGCTATTAATAAATTTTTGATCTTGAATTTTGAGCAATGATGCCAGGGCGCTAGTAAAGTTATCTAACTGGAAAAACGAATAGGCAAATTCATAATGACAACGAGGATTAGTAGGAAACTGCTGTACCAATTCTGCTAATCTTTCATTTGTTTTATTGGCTTCAATTTGATATTTAGCCAGTTCATGAAGATAAATGAGTTCAATTAAAGGGCTGCCCTGACTCAACTGCATGGCTTCTTTAAATTGGGCGAGCGCTTTCTGATGGTTGTTCTGACCAAAATATGCCACACCAATTTGAGCCAGAACCTCTGCCAGTAGGGCCTTATCTCCAATCAAAACGGCTTGTGCTGCCTCTAGATTTTCAAGTGCCGCTGTATAAGAACCTACCCGATTGAGCGCAAGACCTTTAAAGAAAAAAGGGAGGGCTTGGGTTGGGAATAGTTCTGCGCAAGCCGTTGCATCTTTTTGGAGCGCAGACCAACGGCCTTGCTCAAATTCTAAAATGAGGACCTGATTCCAAACAGGATACAAATTTGGATCGCAGCGCAGTGTTTGTCGGTAGCTCTCTATGGCCGCTAGTGGTTGGCCAACCACATAAAAATAATCGCCAGCAATGGAGTGTGCTTTGGCTTCATTGGGGTAGGTTTGAGTCATGTGCAAAACGAGAGGTTCTAATTTTGGGTCAGCTGTTGTCTGTTTGTTTTCATTGACCAACATGATCAAAATATTCATCTTTTGATCTAAACTCGCTCCATCGGCTAAAATACCTGAATACAAATACTCTTTGCCTTCTTCGACATTACCTGAACGGTAGAGCATTTCACCATACATGAGCAAGGCAACTCCATTATTTGGATCCGCTTCAACAAGGTCTTTGAGTATGCCAAAACCTGTCGAATAATCCTGCATTTTAAAATAGTGATCAACTAAATTGGCGAGAATACTTGGTTCGGACGGAAACTTTATACGCGCCGCTTGGAGCACAGCAACTGCATCTTTAGTTTTGCCCATTTGCTGCAACAACCGAAACTTTTCAAGAACAGTATTTGGGTTCTCGCCGAGTTGTTGCTCCATTATTTGTATGATACCAAAGGACTTCGAAGGTTTCTGTAGTTGGTCGTAGCACCTTAGGGCACCACTGTAATAGTCGATATTTTTGGGCTCAACTTTGAGGAGTTCTTCAAAAACTGTAGCCGCTTCTTGCGCTTTACCTAATTGTTGGAGCATAAAAGCCAACTCGCGTTTATAATGCAGATTTTTGGGGTCTAGTGCGGCGGCCTGTTGAGTGTGATAGGCCGCTGCTTCATATTGTTCTTGCTTGAGATAGGTCTGAAAAAGAGCGTAATGAACAGCCGCATCTTTTGGCTGTTTTTGTAAACACACTTTAAAATCTAATATTGCTGCCTCGTGCTGTTCATTGAGCATGTTGCGCACACCACTATGAAACTGCCGAATGTATGCGGGGTCCTGGGTAAGTGCAGCGGGTTCGTGCATTTTACACGAAGCCAATGCAAAGACAGCGAGGGCAAATAACAACTTATTCATGAACACTGCTAAAATCTCCAAGACTGAGGTCTTTAGAGCGGCCCGTATATTGCGCATTTGAACCAATCATTGCGCCTGCTAAATTGACGTCAAACAGTTTGGTCTGAGCACCCACTATGCAATTTTTAATATTGACGTCTTTAAGCACTGTTCCTTCTCCCAAAGAAACATGAGGGCCAACTATAGATCTTTCAATATGCACATTAGGCCCAATATAGCAAGGCTGAATAATGACGCTGTCCGATAAATGTGTAGATAAATTTTGCAAGCGGCCTGCTTCGAGGTCGTGTTCAAGTACGCGCTGGTTGGTTTGAACCGTCACCTCTTTATTGCCGCAATCTAGCCATTCCTCAACGGTGCCTGGCTTGAAAGCCACACCTGCTTCGGTTAGCCTGCGCAGTGCATCGGGAAGCTGGTACTCGCCACTTTTAATGACTGCATGATCAATGAGGTATTGCAGTTCTTGCTTGAGACGCGCGCCATCTTTGAAATAGTAAATGCCGATCATGGCTAAATCCGAAACAAAAGTTTGCGGTTTCTCTACAAAGTCGATGATTTCACCCTTCGAATTGAGCTTAACCACACCAAATGCACTAGGGTCTTCTATTTGCTTGACCCATAAAATACCTTCGTCTTCTTTAGAAATTTTAAAATCTGCTTTAAAAAGTGTGTCGGCAAAAGCCACCACCAGTGGGCCATCCAAGGCCTCGGCTGCGCACAAAACAGCATGGGCAGTACCAAGGGCTTGAAGCTGGTAATGAATGCTTCCTTTGGCTCCAAGACTTGCAGCAACAGCCAAAAGTTCCTTTTCTACCGCCTCTCCAAATTCACCTACCACAAAAGCGATTTCTTCAATGGGCTCAGCGCACACGCGTGCAATATCTGCCACTAAACGGTGTACAATTGGCTTGCCACCAACCGGAACAAGTGGTTTAGGAATCGTGAGTGTGTGGGGTCTGAGTCGGCTTCCACGACCCGCCATAGGGACTATTACTTTCATGATATCTTTATTTCAAACCTGTGCTACCAAAACCTCCCTGACCGCGCTCCGAAGCGTCTAGATCTTGGACTTGGATCAGGTTTGCTTTTTCTACTTTACAAAATACGAGTTGTGCAATGCGCTCGCCGTCGGTGATGGTGACGTCTTGCGCAGACAAATTGACAAGAATGATGCCAACTTCGCCACGGTAATCTGCATCAATGGTACCGGGGGTATTTAAAACGGTAAGCCCTTTTTTCAAGGCCAAACCACTACGTGGCCTTACTTGGCATTCTAAACTTTGGTCCATTTCCAAATAAATACCTGTCGGAACCAATGCGCGCTGCATTGGCGCAAGGGTAAGTGGTGTATCTAAAAGTGCGCAGACATCCATACCGGAGGCGCCTGGCGTTTGATAAGCAGGCATTTGATGCCTACTCTTATTTACAATTTTTACATCGTGCGAACTCATCTTCCAAAATTAGCGCAATTCTACACTTACAAGCGCAGCTTTTCAAGGAATAATCAACAGCTTAGTATGGACAACATCCGTCATTTTGAGGGTATTTGCTTACTTTTGTCGTACAATCGAGTATATATGCTAGAAATTCAACGGATACGTCAAGAAAAAGAAGCCATTCTTGCAGGTTTGGCCAAGAGAAATATCGATGCAAGTCAAACCATTACCGACATCCTAGAAACCGACCAAATCTGGCGTGCGGCCAAAACCCAACTCGATCAAGTGGCTGCCGAAATGAACCAACTCGCTCGTTCTATTGGCGAACTCTTCAAAAGTGGAAAACAAGCCGAAGCAACAGCGCTTAAGGAAAAAACAAGTGCATTAAAAACTCATGAAGCAGAACTCAAAGAACAAGTTCATGCCTTGGAAAATCGTCTTCAAACGCTACTTTATACCCTTCCCAATGTGCCGCATCAAGACGTAGTTCAGGGTAAAGATGCCGAAGACAATCAAAACATATTCGAAGCCGGTGCCATACCTCAATTCGGATTTGAAGCTCAACCACACTGGGACCTAGCCAAAAAATTCAAACTCATCGATTTTGAATTAGGTGTCAAGGTAACGGGTGCTGGATTTCCATTTTACCGCGGTAAAGGGGCAAGGCTTCAGCGCGCCCTTATTCAATTTTTCCTAGACGAGGCCATTGCTGCCGGTTATGAGGAGTTCATTTCTCCACATATGGTCAACGAAGCAAGTGGTTACGGAACAGGCCAACTTCCCGACAAAGAAGGTCAGATGTACTACGTAAAAGAAGACGACTTTTACCTCATTCCAACAGCAGAAGTTCCGCTCACCAATATTTACAGAGATGTCATTTTGCCCGACAGTAATTTTTCAATCAAAATGTGTGGTTATACCCCATGTTTTAGAAGAGAGGCCGGTTCTTATGGCAAAGACGTACGTGGCCTCAACCGCTTGCACCAATTCGATAAAGTAGAAATTGTACGAGTCGAACACCCCGACAACACGGCCAAAGCACTCGACGAAATGCTAGAACACGTCAAAAACTTACTCGACAAACTCGAGCTGCCTTACCGCATTCTACGTTTGTGTGGTGGTGATATGGGCTTTGCCTCTGCGCTCACCTACGACTTCGAGGTATACTCCGCAGCACAAGAAAAATGGCTCGAGGTAAGTTCTGTATCCAGATTCGATACCTTTCAGACCAACCGCTTAAAATTGCGCTTCAAAGACGATAAAAAGACAACCCTTTGCCATACGCTCAATGGCTCCGCATTGGCACTCCCGCGCATCTTGGCTTCACTACTCGAAAACCATCAAACAGCAAACGGTATTCAAATCCCTAAGGCTCTCCAAGCTTACACTGGTTTTTCAGTTATCGACTAACGCAATGTCTGGGCAAAATCGACGTTAATAAGAGGTCCTAGCCCATGAAACGTTTCTTGAAGTTTTGTTTACTTTTCTTATTCTCTTGCCTATTCTTTGCGCTTACAGCCTATAGTCAAGGGCATAAAAAAGTCATTTGTCTGGCACCAACGCAGCAAGCCGTTTTTTTAGACAGCAATAGCATCTATACGCCATCGCTGCAATTTTCAAGTTCTCCATATTTTACAGATACCATTCGGTTTCGCAAAGAAGACTATAGCTTAGATAGTACAACAAATATATTTCAATGGATTACCACACCAACGGATACGATATACTTGCGGTTTCAAGTTTTTCCCTTTGCACTTAAGCAAAGTTATCAACGCTATACGCTTAGGACCAATACAGCTGGTATAAACCTAGAAAAAGAACGAGAAAAGTTTCAGATTGAAACAAACTCCACAACTGATTTATTCGGAGGTAGCGCACTGCACAAAAGCGGAAGCTTGGCGCGTGGTATTGGTTTTGGAAACAACCAAAGCCTTGGCCTTAATTCAGCGCTCAACCTTCAACTCAACGGCCAAATTGCCTCCAACCTGATGCTGACCGCAGCGCTGTCCGATGCCAATATTCCCTTTCAAGCCTCAGGCACTACCAACCAGCTCCGAGAATTCGACCAAGTCTTTATTCAAATACACAATGAACAGCTCAAAATTACAGCTGGCGACTTCTGGATAGAAAAGCAAGATGGGCAACTCATGCGTTATCGCAAACGCGGACAAGGTATTACAGGACAGTATAATTGGCAAACAGACAAAGGGGCCAAGCTCTATACACAAAGCAGCGTGGGTCTATCGAAAGGGAAGTTTCAAAGGCAAATTATTCAAGGTTTAGAAGCAGTACAGGGGCCTTATAGACTTACCGGTGCAACCAACGAGCCCTTTATTTTAATTCTAGCAGGTACAGAAAGAATTTATATTGATGGTCGACTCATGCAACGCGGTCAAGAGTTTGATTATATCATTGATTATGCCAGCGCCGAACTCACATTTACCTCCAGACATCTCATAACAAAAGACAGCCGAATTGTAGCCGAATTCCAGTACGCTGACCAAAATTATGCACGCAGTTTACTTCAACACACCACTCGCTACGAAAGCACAAAACTCAAAACATGGGTAGCACTTTATCAAGAACAAGATCTAAAAAATCAACCCTTACAACAGCTGCTCTCCACCGAGCAACTTTTGCAACTGAGTCTCATTGGCGATGAACTCAACCAAG
The DNA here is from genome assembly GCA_023268965.1 of Crocinitomicaceae bacterium. GTDB lineage: Bacteria > Bacteroidota > Bacteroidia > Flavobacteriales_D > Crocinitomicaceae > UBA952. Next base: position 5,003 of record JALRJE010000034.1, on the reverse strand, counting down.
CATTTGTCATAGGTTATGACTCGTCAGGTTACCTCGAAAATGCAAATATGTATAGGCGCATCGACACCTTGGGCTACCAAAATATTCTGGTCTTCAGTGTAGACCCTGAGCAAGCCTTATACCGCAGCACGTTTACTGAAGTAGGGCCAAACCAAGGAGACTACATACTGAGCGGCGTGAGCTCCGCAGGAAATTATTATAAATGGATAGCGCCTGTCAATGGCGTATCACAAGGAAATTTTGCACCAATTAGGCGGGTTCAAACGCCCAAAAGAAAACAAATGGCAAGTGCCGGTTTAACTTATCAATTGCATCCGAACTTGACGCTGTACACAGAAAACGCACTCAGCGAGTCTGACCTCAATTTGTTTTCATCTTTAGACGACGCAAATAATTTTGGTATAGCCTCGAAAGGTGGCTTGCGCTTTGAGCAAACAACGCTAATCGACAGTAATAAACGCAGCCTTGAAACAACTTTGGAGTACTTATATTTGAATCCCCAATTTGAACCTATTGAGCAGTTTCGGGCTGTAGAATTTGACCGCGACTGGAATATCCGAAATCAAAACTATATAGGGTCACAGAGGCAAATAGACTTCAAGCAAAATTTAACCCATAGTTCACGAGGACAATTCAATTTAGTAGGACAATTCTTGGCGATTGATACCCTTTTTCAAGGGTATAGATTATTTACAGACGGTAATTGGAAACAAAATAACTGGGATGCAAAATGGGATGCATCTGCGCTGCGTTCACAAGTGCAAGACAAGCAAAATTATTTCATTCGACACCGCTTGCAACTCAGCAAACAACTTGGTATGTTCAAAATTGGGTGGATAGACGACCACGAATGGAACCAGTTTTCAGGGGCAAGTCAAGGCAATTCATATCAATTTTATGATGCCCAGACGTTTATTGCGCTTCAAACCTCAAGTAAGCTGCATTTAAAAGTATTTTACCGAGAGCGCTATGACTGGCGGCCTGACAGTTTACTGCAACTTGCCGCCAAGGCCAAAACCACTGGTTTAGAACTCAAGTGGGAACCAAATAGCAAACAAAACCTGCAAGTTCTGCTGGGTGCAAGGCAACTAGCAATCCTAGATTCTGCTTTGATCAATCAGACAGCAGAAAAAAGTTTGGTAGCGCGTTTTGATTACAATGCGCGCTATTTTAAAAATGCGCTCACCTTCAATACATTTTACGAATTAGGTTCAGGACTCGAACAAAAACGGCGCTTTCAATACATTCGGGTCAATGACGGCCAAGGAATCTATACATGGATAGACTACAACGCTGATGGCATCAAAGACCTCAATGAATTTGAACAAGCTATATATGCCGACCAAGCCGATTACATTCGTGTTTTTGTGCCCAGCGCCAGCTACGCGCCTGTATTTGCCAACGAGTGGAACCAAAGCGTTCTTTGGCGGCCTGAATTACTTTGGCGGCAGCGGCAAGGAGTTTTGGGGATCTTGTCGAAGTTTTCTAATCAAACTAGAATCCGTATTCAACGCAAATTACAAGATGCCAATACCTGGCAGTGGGTCAATCCGTTGGCAGCAGATATTTCAGAACTTGCACTACAATCTGCCAATGCGCAGTTTTCAAATTCCTTGTTTTTTAACCGCAATGCCAAAGTTTTTAGCGCCGAATACAATTGGTTGCAGCAAGAAACTAAAATGCTACTGGCCAGCGGTTATGACGCCCGCAGTCTGCATAAAAATCAACTCAACCTCCGCGCAAATATTTCCCCTCGCCTTGCCTTTGAAACCACACTGATCAGTGGCGAGTCAAGCTCACTAGCAGACTATACGAGCGGACGAAACTTTATGATTCAGTTTAGGGAACTGAAGCCTCAACTTATTTATCAAGAAGGTTCTGCTGTAAGACTAACCATGATAGGAAGTATCGGGCAAAAAACAAACGCACTGCCTTTTGGCGGACAAGAAGCCTTATCTAAATCTTTGGAAACTACTTGGAAAATCAACCGCAGCCAAAATGGAAGCCTCAATGGATCTTTCAAATATGTCTTTTTCGATTTTTCGGGAGCGGCGCTTTCTGCTGTTGGGTACGAGATGCTAGAAGGCTTAAGACCCGGTGCCAATTGGACTTGGAGCTTGAGTTTTCAAAAAATTGTCGGTAAAAACCTTCTGTTAAGTCTCAATTATGGCGGGCGGCTCATGGAAGGGCTTCCGGTTGTGCATACGGGCGGCATGGAATTGCGCGCCAATTTTTAAATACTTGTTATTTGCCCAACTGTTCCTGAACAAAGGCACGAGCTTTTGCGTCAGTGGCCACGAAGTCCTCGTACTGCGGATTCAAGATATTGGCAACATTTTGCATACAAAACTCATTGAGTTGCCCAATTTCTAAAAATGATATTTTTCTGTCAAGAAATGCCGCTACTGCCTCTTCATTGGCTGCATTGAGGGCGCATGCTGCTGTTCCCTGGGCAGCCATTGCGCGGTAGGCTAAATCTAAGTTTTTAAATACTTTTCGGTCTGGTTGCTCAAATGTAAGCTGCGGATAATCCATGAAATTAAAGCGCGGATAATCTGTTTTGAATCGCGCCGGATACGTCAAGGCAAATTGTATGGGTAATTTCATATCTGGCAAGCCCATTTGTGCCTTCATGCTCCCGTCTTCGAACTGCACCAAGCTATGTACAATAGACTGCGGGTGTACAATGACATCAATTTGTTCGGGCTTCAAACCAAACAACCATTTGGCTTCAATGACTTCCAAACCTTTGTTCATGAGGCTTGCGGAGTCTATAGTGATTTTAGCACCCATACTCCAGTTTGGATGTTTGAGTGCCTGCTCAAGCGTGACCGTTTGAAGTTGCTCGTGGGTAAACCCCCTGAATGGCCCGCCAGAAGCGGTGAGGTAAATTTTTTCAATCGGATTTTGAAATTCTCCGACCAAACACTGAAAAATAGCAGAGTGCTCTGAGTCTACAGGATAAATGTTAACGCCTTTTTCTTTGGCCAATTTGGTGATTAATTCACCCGCAACAACAAGCGTTTCTTTGTTTGCCAAAGCAATTGTTTTCCCTGCTTCTATGGCGTGAATTGTTGGTTTGAGGCCCGCATAACCCACTAGTGCGGTAAGTACGGTATCTACTTCCGTTGATTCTACCACTTGGCAAAGTGCTTCTTGTCCGGCATATACATGAATGTCAGCAGACCAAAGCGCGTCTTTTACTTTTTGATATTGACTTTCGTCCGTAATGACAACCGAATTCGGTTGGAATTTTAACGCTTGCTCGATAAGTAATTCGGCATTTTTACCTGCGGTCAGCACCTGTAAATCAAAATAGTCAGGGTATGCCGCCAACACTTCTAATGCTTGCGTACCTATTGACCCCGTGGATCCTAAAATGGCAATGCCTCTTTTTTCTTGCATAGACAAAGGTAACAAATGAGGTGATAAATGGTTGAAAATTGAGTCTGTAACATGTGTTACAATAAAATATAGATTTTGTCTATTACTTAGCGGTATTAATAATTTAAATCTATATCAATGGAAACACAAACAGCCCAAATGCTTCGTATTGGCGATATCGCTCCTGACTTTGAAGCAGTCACTACAAAAGGTAAAATCAAATTTTCTGATTTTGCTCCAGGAAAATGGACGGTCTTGTTCTCTCACCCAGCAGACTTTACACCCGTTTGTACCACTGAAATGACTGGTTTTGCCCTGAACAAAGATACTTTTGATGCCCTGAACACCGAATTACTTGGTTTAAGTATCGACAGTATTCACTCTCACTTAGCTTGGGTCAATAATGTCAGAGAAAAAACCAATGTTTATTTTGACTTTCCGATTATTGCTGATATCGACATGAAGGTCAGTAAATTGTACGGTATGCTGCAGCCTAACGAAAGTGAAACTGCAGCTGTTCGCGCAGTATTCTTCATTGATCCAAGTAAAAAAGTGCGTCTCATCATGTACTATCCATTGAACGTTGGGCGCAATATGGACGAGATAATCAGAGTGCTCGAAGCACTTCAAGTCTCAGATGAATACAAGGTAGCCATGCCGCTCAACTGGAGAAAAGGGGACAAAGTAATCGTTCCGCCGCCGAAAACACTCGATGAAATGAACCAGCGAATGGCTGATCAAACCATTGATCGTATCGATTTTTACTTAGCTACCAAAACACTTTGATCTTAGCTACTTATACTGTTGAAGGCGTCTTTTGGGCGCCTTTTTGTTTTTTAGTACCTTTAACCAACCATCTCCTCTTAACAAATGCGCGCTAAGCTTATTTACTTTTCGTTTTTTATTAGTCTTTGTTACAACCAACTTATTGCACAAAAAACATCGTTGACTGAGCAAGCAATTAAAGAAATCTACTTGCAAAGCATGAAGCGAGACCGAAGCCTGAGCTATACCATATTTAAGCTAGGTGTGCAACAGCTCCTTGCGCAAGACAGCACCGTATGCAAAGACAAACTGATTATCGTAGACTACAGCCAGGCATCCACAAAAAGACGTTTTTACTTTTTTGATTTAACACAAAAACGACTCCTATTAAAAACGTTTGTCGCTCATGGCTTAAATTCCGGGGATGTTTATCCGAGAAAATTTTCAAATATCGAAGGAAGTTTTCAGTCGAGTTTAGGCTTGTATCATACCTCCGAAACTTACTGCGGCGATCACGATCTTTCCGTTAGACTTGACGGTTTAGATCCAAGAAAAAACTCGAACGTCCGTATGCGAGATATCGTCATTCATAGAGCTACCTATGCCAATGAGTCTTATCTCAGACAACACGGTAAACTGGGCCGAAGCCTTGGTTGCCTTGCCATACCAGAGGCCATTACAGATGACATGATTGAACTCATGTCGGCAGGTGTCGGCGTTTACGTCTATGGAAGAAGTTACTGAGCTTCCGTTCCATCAAAAATGAAATAATTAACTACATAAAGATCATGAACCATTGGACTGAGCAAGACAACGGGTAAGCTTCCCTTGAACAGTAACGGTTAAAGATAGAG
>JALRJE010000026.1 GCA_023268965.1 Crocinitomicaceae bacterium | reverse complement strand
TTAGCCTTGACACGCGGAATAACTATTTCGACGATGTCTTTTTTAATTTTTGCCAACATCTCGGGTTCCGGAGCGAAGTCATCGTGTTGGGTAGAAACAACAATGGTATCGATTCGCTGTGGAGTGGTGTCGTCGGCATATTCAATGGTTACTTGAGATTTTGCATCAGGGCGTAAATAGCCAATGAGTTCAGATTCATTGTTGCGAATCGCAGACATTTCCTCCAAAATTTTATGAGCAAGGTCAAGCGCTAGCGGCATATAATTGGCCGTTTCTTTGGTGGCGTATCCAAACATCATGCCTTGGTCGCCAGCACCTTGGTCTTCTGGATTACTGCGCTCCACACCCTGATTGATATCTGAAGATTGCTCATGTATAGCAGAAAGAATACCACAAGAATTGGCATCAAACATATATTCAGATTTGGTATAGCCAATCTGACGGATGGTTTCGCGTGCAATTTTTTGTACATCGAGATAAACTGAAGACTTTACTTCTCCAGCCAAAACAACCTGACCTGTCGTGACGAGGGTTTCACAGGCTACTTTTGAGCTTGGGTCAAAAGCCATGAAGTTATCGATGAGCGCATCGGAAATTTGATCCGAAACTTTGTCTGGGTGTCCTTCAGAAACGGACTCAGATGTAAATAAATATGCCATTAGTTGATTTTAATTGAGTGCAAAGTTACGAAATAAAATTACTTCCTTCTCGGACTACTTTACGCAGTAAAGGATTTGGCCTGTAGCGATCTTCGCCATATTCTGCGAAAAGCTTTTCGAGTTTTTCCAAGACCCACGCTGGCCCTAATTCATCGGCCCAAGCCAAAAGTCCTTTGGGGTAATTAACGCCTTTGGTCATGGCGAGGTCTACAGCCTGTGGGCTTGCCACCTGCATGAATACCGCATCTGCGGCTTCATTGATGAGTAATACAAGGATTCTTTCAAAAATATAGGTACCTAATTGGGAATCCTCGTTTGCTGCTGACGCTGGTGCGTTTTCACTGTAGTCATAGAAGCCCCGACCAGTTTTTCGGCCTAAAAAACCGGCTTCCATATGTCTTTTTTGTGTAAAGGAGGGTTTGAATCGAGGGTCGTAATAAAAAGCTGCAAAAACAGTTTCAGTTACGGTATAATTGATGTCATTACCAATGTAATCCATGAGGGTGAAGGGTCCCATTTTAAAGCCTCCTATTTGTGTCATGGCCCAGTCGATAGTTGCAAAATCTGCTAAGCCTTCTTCGCAAATGCGCAGTGCTTCGCCGTAAAATGGCCGTGCTACTCTATTGACGATAAATCCGGGGGTGTCTTTACAAACCACAACTGTTTTATTCCAGTTGGTGATAAGCATTTCGATAGCGTTGGTAGTTTCAATTGAAGTTGCCACACCCGGAATGACTTCTACAAGAGGCATCAGGGTAGCAGGATTAAAAAAGTGAATACCCAAAAAGCGGCTTGGATTTTGTAAACAAGCCCCAATTGATGCAATGGATAGCGAGGATGTATTACTCGCTAAGACACATTGCTGCGAAACAATTTGCTCTAGTTGCTTGAACAACTCGTGTTTCACGGTTAGGTTTTCAACAATAGCTTCAATCACTAATGCAGCGTCTTGATGCTCGTATAAATGAATTGAGTAACTCAGGTTCGCTTTTACTTCTTGTGCAAATGCTTCGGTGATCTTGCCTTTTTCAAAGAGTTTGTCTAGGCTCGTATTGATTTGTTTTTCTGCTTTCAGCAATTGCTCGGGGTTGGTATCTGTTAAGACCACTTTGTGACCCGCTTGTGCTGCCACTTGTGCAATACCGGCACCCATAGTGCCCGCGCCAACAACACCTATTTGACCTTTCATCATTAGTTTCCTTTAAATTCAGGGATTCTTTTTTCAAGAAATGCTTGCACGCCTTCCTTGAAATCATTTGTTTGCCCTGCTTGGGTTTGTATTTTTTCTTCGAGTGCCAACTGTGCGCCGAGATCTTGGTTAAAGCCAGCATCTACCGCTTTTTTGGTGAGGCCGAGGGCTTTGGTAGGCATTTTTGCCAATTGCTGAGCTAACTGAGTCACCATACTTTCAAACTCAGTATCAGGTACCGCTTTGTAAATCATATTCATTTGTTCGGCGTCTTTGGCAGCAACTTTTTCACCGGTCATCATGAGTGCCAGTGCTTTTTGCATACCCACTAACCTCGGAAGATAAAAAGTACCACCAGAGTCTGGGATGAGTCCAATTTTAGAGAACGCTTGAATAAAAGTCGCACTTTCTTTGGCTATCACGAGGTCACAGGCCAAAGCAATATTAGCTCCGGCTCCGGCAGCGACGCCATTTACAGCTGCAATTACTGGTTTTTCGAGCGCCCTGATTTTCAATATAATTGGGTTGTAATGTTTGCCCACAATTTCTTGAAGAGCGGGCCCATGTGGGTCAGTAGCTTCAGCTAAGTCCTGACCAGCACAAAAGGCTTTGCCTTCACCAGTGAGTACTACCGCTCTGACGTGGTCATGGGTAATGCAGCGATCGAGCTCAGCTTGTAATTGCAAGGCCATGCTGCGGTTAAATGAATTGAAAACGCTGGGCCGATTGAGTGTAAGGGTCAGAACGCCATTTTTAAGGTGAGTGAGAATTTCTTGCATAGGTTAAGATTGATATCGATTGAGCAACGCTTGTCCACGTTCTTTTAAAGTGAGGCGCAAACTGGCTGGTTCGAGCACCTCAACTTCTCCGGCGTAGCCAAGTAGGTTTCGGATAAATTCTTCTGTTATTAAAATACGTAGTTCAAAAAGGCTGTAATCTGCTTTTTTTTCGATGATTTGCTGAGAGGCATGAAAAGCTTGAGTTTCGATATAACGAGCGGCCACTGTATCAGCTTTTATGATGACGCGAAGCGCTTCTCCTTTAAAAGCAGTGATTCCAACGGCATCTCGAAAATAAGCAGTTGCATCGAAGTCTTCCGGAACTTGAGCTGCCTCCGCGAGCAATTGGAGCTCAGACATCCGGTCGAGTGCAAAAGTCATGATGTCTTGCTTTTGAATGTCGTAAGAAATGAGATACCAACGGTTGCGGTATTCTTTCAAAAATAAGGGGCTTACTTTTCTAGGTTTAGCTTGTTGTTGCTGAAAACTAGTGTACATAAACCAGACGCGTTTTTTTGCTTGTATACCTTCTAAAAGCATAGGTAGGTACTCGTTGCCACCTGTAGAAACTGCAGATTCAAACTGAATAAATTTAGAAAGTTCTTCACTTTGGTCGCCAACAGCAACGCGGTCTACGATTTTGTCAATGGCCAAACCAAATTGTTGAAAAAACGGTACTTCTCGAAATTGTTGTAAGGTGGAGACTGCAAAACGGATCGAGGAAAGTTCGTCTTCTGTGAGCGGAACGTCATTGATACTGAAGTCTGGGTCTTCGTAGAAGTAGCCACCATTTTTTTTACTAAAGCGAATAGGTGCATCGTGTTCCATTTTCATGGTAAACAAGTCCTTTTCGATTGTTGACGCGCAGATGTGGGCGCCTGATTCAGAACCATAAAGTGCCTCCTCACAAGCTGTACGAAGCGTTTCTTTGGATGGAAAAGGCTTGTACTTGTTGCGCAACATCCGGTCGATGATGCGATAGCGAATGAGAGCGTTTTTAATATGGGGCATTAATGTTTATCCAATTTTGGTTTGTACCCAAAGAGTTCAAAAAACTTAATAGCCTTCACTACTTCATAAGGAACGTCGTCTTCCCAACTGTGGGCATTTGCTTTAATTTTACTCAGTACATCGTCGGAAAGGATATGCAACAAACTCGTGTCGTATTCTTGCAAGGATGTGATTTTGTCATTGGCTTGCATGTAGTTGAGCAAGCCCATCAAATTGTCGGGAAGTTTGATATTCCCCAAATGGTACAGGCTGCCATCTTCTACGTTGAGTGCCGGATATACATATAGTTTTACGTTGTGTCCGAAACCGCGGCCAAATGCCTCTAATAAACCACCGGGTAGGTTATCGTAATATTTTTCGTCAAAAATGATGTGCAAGTTATAGATACCCATAATGACACCCACTAGGTTGCCACGTGCAATGGAGGAGAGGTATTCGAGCATCTTGTAATGCTTGAGGTAGTTAGAAACCATAACGGTATAACCAAGAGAACCTAGCAACTCTGCACGATCTAGGAAATCTTTGTCTGATATTTTGCCGTCGGCAGTTAGGTCTTTGAGCGTAAGTTCAAACACGACCTCTAGTTGTTCAGGCTTGACGCGCTTTTCCTTGGCAAAAGCAGCTCTAGCACGTTCGATCATGTCGATATGCACTTTAGTTACCGGTCTGAATCGACCACGCATGAGCAAAATATTTTTTTTGTACAAGGCAGTAGAGGGCTGCATGACATTTTTAGCAAGGTCGAACATGGTGGCATTGGTGATACCGCGTCGGACCAAATTGAGGGCAATGATGCGGTTGTCCATGTCTTCAAAGTCCGGACCAGAAATGCGAAGCATATCGATTTCCATGCGGTCTGGGGGTAGGCGATGAACAATGCCATCAATGAATCCGTCGATATCTCCTGCCTGAAAATAACACGCATAGATGAGGTTGACCCCTAAAATCCCTAGGGCTTCTTGTTGTGCTTTATGGCTGTTGTCGTGCATTTTGATATGCAAAATGACGTCGTTGGGTTTGCTGTCATTGCTGAGTTGAAAACGTACGCCAACCCATCCTTGACCCTGATTGGTTTTGTGGTAATTTAAAGACTCTACGGTGTTACAAAATGCAAAAAAACGGGCTTCTCGGTTTTTAATGGGGAGGATTTTCTCTAGGTGCTTGAATTCGGTCTTGAGCATGGTCAGCAGGCGCTCCTCGCATACGTAACGAGCGGTTTCTCCATACATAGAGTCCGATACTTTCATGTCGTATGCTGATTGCGTGTAGGCTATCGTACCCGAGCTTCCGCCGGCTTTAAAAAAATTGGCTGCAACTTCTTGACCTGCGCCAATTTCTGCAAAACAGCCGTAGATGTCTGGGGTAAGATTGATCTTTAAAGCCTTGTCTTCGGTGGTTAAACGACTTGCGCTCATGTTAGTGTGGATCTTTGAATTTTGGATTGGAGATAAAAGAGTTGTCGGTCAGGGTAAGTAAAAATTTCTTGAGCAAGTATTTTTCTTGGGTACTCAACTGAACGCCTCCTTGGTCTGCAAATTCGATGAGCGGATCTATGGTTGGCGAAATATGTACACCGCTCGAGTAATGTTCAATGACTTCGTCAAGGGTTTGAAAACGACCGTCGTGCATGTAGGGAGCACTGAGCGCAATATTGCGCAGGGTAGGTACTTTGAATTTGCCATAGTCTTCGGGGTTTCCCGTAACAGCACCTCTGCCTAAATCACTAAAGTTGGGGTCGAGTCCATTATTGCTGTACTTTTTGACGCGCATCAGTGGGCCGTTATGACAATGAAAGCAATCGGCACCATTGAGGCTCTTGAAGAGGTCGTAGCCTGCCCATTCTTCTACATCTACGGTTTGAAGTGTGTTTTGCTCTTGGGTAGTAAGCGTCATGCCATTTTCAAATTTGTACATGACATCGTACTTTGAGGAGGCTGAAATCATGGTTCGAATAAATTGGGCAATTGCTTTGGCCACTTTTGTTGAGTCGATACCAGGCTCGCCAAAAGCTCGGTAGAATTTGTTGCGGTAGTTGATGTCGAGGTTCAGTTTGTAAACTGCGTCGGACCAACTCTGGTGCATTTCGATAGGGTTGGGAATGGGCTCTAAAATTTGTTCTTCTAATGAAGATGCACGGCCGTCCCAAAAAAAGAAGTTGTCCCAGCCTAGGTTGATAAGCGCCATAGAGTTGCGTGTTCCAGCAATACCATCTATGCCAACGGAGTACTTATTTGGATCGGAAAAACTGCTTGTTGCTAAATGACAAGATGCACAGCTCATAGAATCATTACCCGACAAGCGTTTTTCGTAGAACAACCAACGGCCGAGTTCAACACCTTCATTGGTCATGGGGTTATCTGCCGGAATCAGCATGTCCGGAAAATGACTTGGAATTTCTAAGGCGTAAGGCGTTGCTTGGAAGCTCGCTTTGTCTTTTTTACATGCGCTGAACAAGGTAAGGAGGCCAATAAAGACGAGCAAGTTTTTCATCAATAGGGGCTTAATGCATTTTTAAAGTTGGAAATGACTTTTTGAGTAAGCACCTCCTGACCTGCTGCGGTGTGTGTTAGATTTTCGGTACTTAAATTGATGCTGTTGGATCCTTGTCCGAGAAAGGCAAAAAGGTCTAGTTTGAGTTTAAACTGATGTAAGTTATTACCCAATTCTGCCCAGTTGATGTTGTTAAATTGTAGCCCCTGAAGGTAGGTATCAGTACCAATGTGGAAACTAAAAGATACGTTGGTGTTGGTGATGGCGTCCGGAATGGTATCTACTTTTCCTTCGATGTTAATGAAAATATAACCGGTACTCCAACCCCAATGCATTGGACCAGCATTGCTGATATTTAGTGGGCTCTCGTTTGGAAAAGCGCTAGGATCTAAGTGATTGAGGCTGCTATCTACGCCCAAAACAGCACTCAAACTTGGGAATTTCGTGTAATCTGCTTCTTTCTTGAAAAGCAGGCTGCCGGTTTCTCGGTAATCTAGCAATGCGGCCTCATGCAAGGAGGTGTTCCCATTTCCAAAAAGCGTAAAATAACACTTGAGTTCGGTAAACTTTACTTTGTAGCCTTCTTGTGTGGTATAGATGCTATCCATATAAAAAGTTTGCCCACCAAAAACGGGTTGTATATCAACTTGCAATTGTGCTTTTAGTGTTTCGGGCTTGTCTTTGTCACATGCGGTAGTCAAGGCCAAAACAAACAGGCAGAAAAATATTGTTCTCATCTAACAAAAATACGTCAAAACGCTCAAAATGTTCTTACTTTTAGTAAAAGTTAAGCCCAAAATCAACGAATGCTCCAAGAATCTTCAAAAGCCCTCCGTATTTATGCTGCTTCAGCAGGGAGTGGCAAGACCCATCGCCTTGTTTTAGAGTACCTTAAGATTCTTCTCACCGATGCTAATTTTCGTCAAAAGTTCAAGCATATCGTCGCTATGACCTTCACCAACAAGGCTGCCAACGAAATGAAAGAACGCATCCTTCAAACGCTGAGCGGCTTGGCTTATCCGGCAAGTGCCAATTCCAAAACAAGCGCACTCAAAGCCGATCTTTTAAAAGAAACACAACTCACCGAGAGTCAATTGCAGCAACGCGCAGCAGGTTCTTTGCAAGGAATTCTACACCACTACGAAGATTTCAATATTTCGACGATCGACAAATTCAATTTACGCCTGATTCGTTCGTTTAGCCGAGACCTTGACCTTCCGGCCGACTTTGAAGTAGTGCTCAATGAAAAATTAATATTGGATGAAGTTTTAGATCTACTCATCGCGAGGCTCGGCCAACCCGATGCCCAAGAACTCACCAACTGGATGCTTGCTTATGCCCGAACCAAGGTGGCAGAAGGTGAGTCCTGGGATTTTAAAAAGTCTTTGCTCCAATTTTCAGAAGTACTTGGAAAAGAACGCAATGTAAAAGAAGTGGAGCAACTTATTTCCGGAACTTATTCTCCAGATGCCTATGCCGAATTTAAAACCCAAGCCGAACAAGTTAAAAATGACTTTTTACAACGGTGCCAAGAGGTTTATGCATTGGCTGCACCCTACAAAGGATTTCAATTTAAAACAGCGACCGATCAAAAACGCATAGATGCGCTCGTCGAAGATCCATACTGGGGCCTTGGCAAGCAAAAAGGGCCATTTTACGCCCCAAAATTTCTCGCTGCGCTCCAGGAGCATCTTTTTGATATCCCGAGACATGTGAATGAGGCCCTTTTGAGCTTGTCGGCTGCGTTTGAGCAGGCATTTGCTGCGCATTTACGCATCGAAACCCAACGCAAAAACTTTTACAATATGGCCTTGCTTCAGTATGTGGCGCAGCAAACCAAGGCCCTTATGACCGCTCAGCAACAAATTCGCATTTCAGAATTTAATCAGCTGATTAGTCAATTGGTCAAAGGCGAGCAAGCACCTTATATCTATGAGCGTTTAGGCATTCGTTACGAGCACTTTTTACTCGATGAATTTCAGGATACATCGCGCTTGCAGTGGGTCAATATGATTCCACTCGTACTGGAGGCTATCGCCTATGAGCGTCCCAATCTAATTGTCGGCGATGCCAAACAAAGTATCTATCGTTTCAACAACGGCTTGGCCGAACAATTTGTGGCGCTACCAAGTTTGTACAACCCCGATAACGACCCTCAAATAGCAAGCACGAGCAAACGTTTTGAGACCAGTGGTTTCAAGCAAAGTTTGTTAGATAACTATCGTTCGGCCGCTGAAATCGTACAATTTAATAATCAACTTTTTGAGTGCTTGGCGCTTTCTTTACCACCCCAGCACCAGGCTTTTTATGAGAATTTAAGTCAAAACCCAAAGTCTTCAAAGACCGGATTCATTCAAATCGAAAGTCTCGTTAATGAGCTCCCTGATGCTTGGCTTTTTGAGAAAATCCTCGGAACTATAGACGACGTTATAGCGGACGGTTACAGGCCCTGCGATATCTGTATCCTGACCGAAACAAATAAAAAAGGAAATGCAATTGCCCTTGCCCTGACCCAAGCAGGCAAGCAGGTGGTCTCTCAAGACTCGCTTTTGTTGTACGCCAATCCTTTGGTTCAGCTCTTTTTACTTTACCTCAAAAAACGTGCTAAACCGGCTAACCCGACGCTCGGAAAACGCTTTGCAGAAGCCTACTTACAGGTAAAAGGTAATTTTGATGTTGCCGCATTCATGGCTTATTTCAAGACCTATGAAAAAGAGGGTAAACAAGTTCGCTATTTTGATGAGTCAGCTTTTTATAAAGCAGAATTTGGTTCGGAGGAGGCCTTTTTTATGCCCTACGAGCATCTTTTTGACCTGCTTCAAAAAGCAGCTACTTCTTTTCAAATCTTGGACACCCAAGAGCCTTACGTGCATCATTTTTTCGATGTCGCTTTTCAATTTCAACTCAATCGCAATGCAGAATTGCTTCCTTTCATTGACTTTATCGAACAGCATAAAGACAAACTAGCCCTCCAAATGCCGGAGTCCACAGAAGCCATACGCATCATGACCATACATAAGGCGAAAGGCTTGGAGTTTCCTGTAGTACTCATGCCGAGTCTAGACTTTAGAACTTCACTCCATGGATACACCAAATTTCTCATGCCTGCAGGAGAAGGGTTGGCCTACGCTTACCCCTCTGATCTCATTCCCGAGTTCAAAACCTTTAAAGAGAAAGAACTCGCGGCAATTTTCCTGGATAAGTTAAATTTGTTATACGTTGCACTTACGCGTCCTGAAAGTAGACTTTACATTTGGAATCACCATAAACCAAAGGGTTTTGGCGCCCAAATTCATGCACAATTGACTCAAATACCGATACTATTGCTGCAAGAGGAGCATGTGTATACGGCAGGCCAGCCCCACGAAGTAGCGCTCTCTGAAAAGGAAAAGGAGCTGCAAAATGCTGCCAAAACCAATTTTTATCATCCCATGGCGATATCAGACCAATTATGGTATCCATCGCTTTCCTTCAGGAGTCCGGATACCGAAATCCTTCCCGATCAATTGTTTGGGTTGGCATTTCACCGTTTCATGTCGCTTTGTCATAGTCCAGAACAAATACAGAACGCGCTACAGCAAGCCCTTCAAGAAGGATCCGTCGGACAGGAGCATATTGAAGAACTCACAGCAGCTGTCAATAGATTTTGGTCTCATATTCAGGAGCAACAACTCAATGAAGGTATTTTAGAAGAATACAATGAGCAGCGTATTATTGCTGATATCAACCTCGTCAAACAGCCCGATAAAGTGTGGGTTAAGGCCAATGAAGTTGTGGTCATTGATTTTAAAACTGGTTTGCGTCAAGACAGCCATATGCAGCAAATTATAGCCTATGCAGGTTTGCTTGAAAAGATTTTTAGTTTACCAGTGCGGCCAATCTTGTACTATACGCAGCTAGATTTATTCTTGGAGCTGTAAGTCAATACCACCAATTTCAGCAGAAAGTTTTAGGAAGGTGTATACCAATGGGTGGGGTAGGTCTCGGGTAGAAGAAATTTGCGGACAAAAGCTGGTGGCCAAGAAAAACGGATGTTCTTTGAGGGTGATAATTTCTGGATCTTCGAACTGATTCACCGCCTCTATATCGATAAATTGCCCGATTAATTGTTCAAGGAGCTGAGGATACATGCTGTAGCGGGTGGCACTCAATTCGACAGAACTGCAATTTTCATAGAGCTTTTCCATGGCAACTGTCCTAGGAAATACGTCTATTCTTTCAAAATGAGAACTCGTAATTAAGTTTTCAGAAATAAGCTTTTCACCGTAGGGGTTCATGTTATTGGCGGTGATGAGGTAATCTATAAAAATCCGAAAACACTCACCAGTGGCAAAAACAGGAATGCTAAGCTCAGCAAGTTGACGAAATACACCGTTAAGAAAAAATGGATTTAGGTAAGGACCAGGAGCTACCCAAACGCCATCGTACTGTTCAAAGGATTGCTTTTTAAATTGCAATGCCTCATTGACCTTGATCCAGTAGTAATTTATTTCAAGTTCTAAAAACTCAGCGGCATGATCCAAAGAAAGGTTCGTCGCGTGGTGCGAATTGTAGGTGAAGTTGTAGTCGCCTATGATTGCTATTTTAAGTGCTTCACTCATTCAGGCGTTTTTGTTGCAGCTGCGCTTAGCGCTTAAACCAACCTCTCAACTTGGCATTATTGATTTGTACGGATTCTTCAGCACTTGTTTGCGGGTCCACATACCAAACTTTACAACTGAAGGTAACTTCATAAAGAGAGTAGTCTCCGGTACCGTCAGATGCTTGCTTGAGAATAGTGAAATTAGCGGTTTGCCCTGGGTCGGATTCTCTTGAGATCCAAAATTTACCAGTGTTGTCTGTGTATGCAACCTGAACACCATTGATGCTATTCGTAGCGAGCGTAGCAGCGTCTTTGAACGGTACTGGGTTGCCAGAATTGGTCATGTGAAAATCATTAAACATAGGGAGTGTAGGCGTTGCACTACCTGTGGCATCCCATTCGAGCGATCCAAAAGAAAGAGAAATACTTTGCGGATTGGCCATAGATGCTATTCCGGAGGTGTAAATGACTTTAGACATAACTGGCGCCACATTCACAATTTGGGTATCAAGCGCAAAACCTAGATAGTTATTTACGTTTTGGGTGAGTTCAACTTGTGTTCCATTGATGTAGCCGACAAAACTTGCGTTGAGGTCCACTTTATTACTTGGTGGAGGAATAACTTCATGTTCAATGCAGGCAGAAGTAATGATTAATAATAAGGCTGCAAAAAAGGCAAAGCGCGTCAGTTTCATGCGTTTGTGTTTAAGGTATGATGACTCAAATTTAGTTCTATAAACGGAATTGTCCAAAAAAAGATGCTCTACAAGTTAAAAAAGAACAATTAATTGGCCTGAAGCAACTTCAGAAAATCCTGAAGATGTGTTGGATGTAGTGGAACTGCACCTTTACAAATCAGTGTATGTACCTCTTGCGCCTTTTGTTCAGAACTTTTTTTTGTTCCAATTTTTAAGCGAAATTGAGACCAATTATTTTTGATTAGAGTGATCAAATTATCAGGCGTACAATTACTCAGTAATCCCTCGGTATCGGTTTGTAAATGGTAGAGGTTCCAAACTTTATCTTGAAAATCAAAAACGGTGATGAAATCAAGGCCAATATGTAATAAACCAGGTAGTTGGCTATATACTTTTTCAAGGACGATATTGGCAAACATATCGATAAATTCTTGTGCCTTTTGTGGATTTTTAATGGCAAGATCTCGCCATTCGGCGTCGTAAAGCTCATTGACGATTAGAAACTGCTTGAACTCAATTTCGAGTTCTGCAAGTTCAGCTGCAGTTAAGGCTCTGAATTTTAGCATTAGTCCTTCTCGCTTACTTGAACTTCTAGACTGATGTCCAGTAGTTCAGTAACCCTTTTTTCTGTAATGGCTTGCTCGAGTTCAAATTTGTATTTTCCTGTGAAAGGCACTTTACGGCGCTGAAAAATGAGTTGGTGCTCTACAACCGTACCCGATTTTTTACCGATCCAGTTTCCATTTGGGTCAGCCATTTTGATTTCGTAGGGTTCGCGAACACTTTTGCCAAAAGGAGGGGTAGTGCGCAAAAAAATCCAAAGATTGTTGTAGGCGTAATCAGTAGTGCTGCGAAGGGTGAAAATAAAATCGTATAGTTGTGTAGTGTCCTGGATAGCAACTTCGAATTGTGGTTTCACGTTTTGTGTCCATTGCTCGTCCTTGAAACGGTATGCTTTGGTATAGACTGCTTCCTTCGTACAACCCGTGATCAGGAGTCCTAAAAGCGCGAACAGACTAATTAGCTTTTTCATTTTTTGGCCCTCCGGGGTTCGGTTTGCGTGGTTTGCGATTCGGTCTTCTTTTCTTGTTGTTATTGAACGATTTTTCAAAGCGCGTAAGGCTGTCTTGACCCACTACATTCTGATATCCGATTTCCTCGACCTTTTCTTTGACTTGTGCGAAGTCAGCTAAGTCTTTTGGTTTGATGCCGTCTTTGTTGAGCTTTTTGATTTCGGTTACGCGCTCAGGTGTGAGTGCAACCATTCCGTTTTCCCCTTTGTAGGCGTACCAAATAATACGCTTGAATACATCGGTTTTCATATGAACGGCATCTCCTTTTTCTGTTTGAAGCTTGCCATCAGCTTTAGGCATTGACTTAATGGCATCTAAGTACATATCGAGTTCGTAATTGAGGCAGCATTTGAGCTTTCCGCATTGACCTGCTAATTTCTGTGGGTTTAACGAGAGTTGTTGGTAGCGCGCGGCTGATGTTGATACTGATCTAAAATCGGTAAGCCAGGTGCTACAGCAAAGTTCGCGACCGCAAGAGCCGATTCCACCTATACTTGCTGCTTCTTGACGCGAGCCAATTTGGCGCATCTCGACACGCACTTTAAAGCGGTCGGCAAGGTCTTTAATGAGTTGACGAAAATCTATACGACCCTCAGCAGTGTAGTAAAAAGTGGCTTTACTAAGATCTGCTTGGTATTCGACATCAGAGATTTTCATGTCGAGGCGTAAGTTTTGCGCAAAAGTACGTGATTGGGTAAGGAGTTCTCGTTCTAAACCACGACCCTTGATCCATTTGTCGATTTCTTCTTGAGTGGCAATGTGCAAGATTTTTTTGCACTCCATTGCCTTGAGGTTGGGTGCTTTTTTCTTGACTTGAATACGAGCGAGTTCACCAAGCGCTGAAACTACGCCGATATCCCAGCCCGGGCTAGTATCTACTGCAATGACGTCGCCTGTTTGTAAAGAGAGGTGGTCTGCGTTTCTGTAAAAAGCTTTTCGGGCGTTTTTAAAGCGGACCTCTACAAGATCAAAAGTACTCTGCCCTTCGGGCAAACTAACATTGGAAAGCCAATCAAAAACGTCAAGTTTATTGCATCCGCCACTGCTGCACGTGCCGTTGTTTTTACAACCTTTTGGTGTCCCTCCACCGCTACTACATGACGTACAGCCCATTTGTTTTTTTTGTTGTAAAGATAATAAATAAAGTTAGTCCTAGTTACGCTTGATGGATGTAGCGCATCGTCTGAAAACAAAGTTGTGTAAATAAGATGCGGGCGTTGGCATTGCGGTCAATCTGATAATAAGCACTGTCTAGTGTGGTGATGAATTCTCGGATGTTGTTGCCGGATATGAATGGTGCAAATTTTTCTAAAAACGCAGCTTCCTCTGCAGAAACTTTGGTAAGCGTATCTCCCATGTAGTTGGTTAGGATACTTTGGCGCAGCATATGCAGCGTATATTGAATAAATAATTTTTGTCTTTCCTTACCAATTGCAGCGAGGTCATCTGCCCAGTTCATCATGGACAACACTTCTTTTTTGTAGCAAACCCGCATGAGTTGAACAAACTGATCTCTTTGCTGCTCCTGGTTTTCGGTAGTGTCTAGGTAGGCTAAAGCTGCCAAAAGTGAGCCATCGGCGAAAGCTGCCACCGCATCGGCATTGGTTCGGGTCTGATTTTTGGTTTGCTGTAAATAAGTACTGAGATCGTCTGTATTGATTTTGGGTACACGGATGAGCTGTGTTCTGGATTGGATGGTGATCATGAGTTTGCTGGCATCGTCACTCACTAACAAAAAGAGTGTTTTGGCCGGTGGTTCTTCGAGAATCTTAAGCAGTTTGTTGGCGCAATCGGCGTTCATTTCTTCAGGTTGCCAAATGATCATGACTTTGTAACCACCTTCATAGCCCTTAAGATTGAGTTTTTTAATGATCTCTTTACTTTCATCTGTGCCAATGACGGGTTTACGCAATTTATTGTCGATGCGCTCGGTCCATTGAAAAAGGTCAAAATAAGGATTCTGTTGTATTTGAGTGCGCCAGTCTGCCAAGAACAAATCGGAGGTTTTGCCAATGCTGAGCACCACAGGAAATACAAAATGGAGATCTGGATGTTGGAGTTGCTGTACTTTCTGACAGGAAGCGCACTGACCGCAGCTGTCCTCGGCGAGCCGATTGGTACAAAATAAATATTGACTAAATGCCAAAGCGAGCGGAAGCCCTCCATTACCTGCCGCTCCTTGGAGAAGTTGGGCGTGCGCAATTTTGCCAGTTTCGATTTCACGAATGAGCTCTCGCTTGAGCGTTGACTGACCAATGACTTGCTGAAATTGCACCTTCAAAAATAGCTAAAATGCGGCAATTATTCTGCGTTTCCTTTTAACAGTAAAACGATTTCACCTTTTGCATCATGTTGTGTAAAATAGGTTTTTAGTTCAGCTAAAGTTCCGCGGTGATAGGTTTCAAATTTCTTGCTGATTTCCCTCACTACACAGGCTTCTCTTTCGGGGTCTAGCCATTCGCACATTTGAGCAAGCGTTTTGGCGATGCGATGCGGAGATTCATAAAGCACAATTGTTCTGTTTTCATGAGCCAAAGCCTGTATTTTGGTTTGGCGACCTTTTTTGTGGGGCAAGAACCCTTCGAATATAAATTTATCGCAGGGAAACCCAGAAGCTACCAGTGCCGGCACAAACGCAGTTGGGCCGGGTAGGCATTCGACTTCTATACCTGCTTGTACACAAGCCCTTACTAACAAGAAACCAGGATCTGAAATACCGGGTGTGCCAGCATCAGAAACCAATACACAAAATTCATGTTGTGCGATGAGCTCAATGGTTTTGTCTAAGAAGCGGTGTTCGTTGTGGGCATGAAAAGCCAATACTTTTTTCTTGATTTCGAAATGGTTCAGTAATTTATTGGTCACTCGGGTGTCTTCGGCAAAAATAAGGGGTGTTTCTTGTAGGATACGCAATGCACGAAGCGTGATGTCTTCTAGGTTTCCGATAGGGGTTGGGACGAGGATGAGTCTTGGCATGGTTTAAGCAAAAACCGCACGCACCACTTCTTCTATTTTGGTGCAAGGGATGATTTCTATTTGGTGTTTGTGTCCTTTGATTCCTTTTGAATATTTGGATACGATAATTTTTTTGTAACCTAGTTTTTCGAGTTCACCAAGGCGCTGCTCTAGCCTGTTAACGGGCCTAAGTTCTCCGCTCAAGCCAATCTCGGCAGCAAAGGAGATGGTTTTGTCAATGGCGAGGTCTGCATTCGACGACAAAATAGCCATAGCGACAGCGAGGTCAATGGCGGGGTCATCTACTTTGATGCCACCGGCAATGTTGAGGAATACATCTTTGGCTGCTAAACGAAAGCCACAGCGTTTTTCAAGTACGGCGAGTAGCATGTTGAGCCGCTTTACATCAAAACCTGTAGACGAGCGCTGTGGCGTGCCATAAGCGGCAGAGGAAACGAGTGCTTGTACCTCGATGAGTAGCGGTCGAATGCCATCCACCATAGAGGCAACAGCAACGCCGCTCAGCGCTTCAGAACCAATAGAAACCAATACCTCAGAAGGGTTGGCTACAGGCAAGAGCCCATTTCCTTGCATGCTGTAAATTCCTAGTTCATTGGTAGATCCAAAGCGGTTTTTAATACTGCGCAAAAGTCGGTAAATATGATGGCGATCTCCTTCGAATTGCAGTACGGCATCGACCATGTGCTCTAGCACTTTTGGACCTGCTATGGTGCCGTCTTTGGTGATGTGTCCTATTAAGAAAATTGGAATATCTGTTTGTTTGGCAAAACGCAAAAGATTGGCCGTGCACTCGCGTACTTGCACCACTGAACCTGGAGAACTTTCAACGCTATCGGTGTAGAGTGTTTGAATGGAATCGATGATTAGTAATTGGGGTTGAATGGCTTCGGCCTGAACCAAAACTTGTTGCAAGTTGGTTTCGGTGAGTAAATAACAGTTGGGGTTGTCTAAACCGAGGCGTTCGCCGCGCATTCTGATTTGCTGTTCGCTTTCTTCGCCAGAAACGTAGAGTACTTTAAGCTGCTCTTTGATGGCGAGTTGTAGCAAAAGAGTCGACTTACCAATACCGGGGTCACCGCCGAGCAGATTGATAGAACCCGGAACAATGCCGCCGCCTAACACTCTGTTCAGTTCAAAGTCTTTAAGCTCAATACGGCTTTCTTCGCTTTTGACAACTTCTTGTATTCGTACCGCTTGCTGCGCTTTTGACGATTTAGAAAAACTCACCACGTGTTTGGGTGTTTTTTCGGTGCGTTCTTCTACGAAGGTATTCCACTCTTTGCAACTGGGGCATTTGCCCAGCCATTGGGCTGCTTCATGACCACAATTTTGACAAAAAAACGCGGATTTTGCTTTTGACATGGGTTGTTTTCGTTTAGACAAAGGTATTTAAAAAAGTATGTCGGATGCTGGCTTTTAAGTACTTAATCAGTAAGATTACCGAAACGAAAAATATTTTTTCGAAGATTTTTTAGTCCGTTCATTGTCACAATAGCAAAAAATATAATTTTGCGATGTAAAAAAGTTGTCAATCCTATGTCAAAAAGAAGAGCGATCATCAGTTACGACAAGCTGAGTATTGAGCAGAAAAAACAAATTCTCCGTGATTTTCCCGACGGATACATCAACCACCTAACGACCATCAAAACGCCAACCGGCGAAGTCCTTGATGCGTTGGTATGGGAAACCGAAGAGGTCATCTACCTCGTCAAAATCAACAAAGTTATGCCTAAGGCAAAAGCAGTTGTCAGCGAAGAAGAAGATGACTTCGAAGATGATTTTGACAAAGTAGACGACCTCAAAGACGACGACCTCAATGAGGATGATGAAGAAGAAGATGATGATTTTGCCGACGACGAACCTTCCGACGACGAAGAAGATTAAACCCTACGTACCCAAGTTTTTTTAACTTTGGGTCAATGCAGCCCAAATACACACCACCAGAGCTTTTAGTGCGCCTAAAAAGTGTGCCGCCAATTGATCAAATTGGTACACACGAGCGCATTTTAAAAATTCAATCCAGAAGCCTTAAAGGCCCGGCAAAGCTGCATGGTTTGCGTTTGGCGCTCTCCATGATCGACCTCACTACTTTAGAAGGAAAAGACACGCCGTCAAAAGTGCGGCAACTTTGTTACAAAGCACAGCATTTACATGGACTCAGTCCTGAATTACCCACAGTAGCTGCAGTTTGTGTGTATCCAACCATGGTGGGTGTAGCTAAAAAAGCATTAGCAAATTCATCCATCAAAGTAGCTGCAGTTTCAACAGCTTTTCCGTCTGGCCAAGCGCCATTTGAAGTCAAAAAGTTAGATACTCTTTACGCCTTAGAACACGGCGCCGATGAAATCGATATGGTCATTTCCAGAGGTCATTTCTTAGCCGGGGAGTACAATTATGTATTTGACGAAATTGCTGCAATTAAAGCATTGTGTGGGTCTGCACGGCTCAAAGTAATTTTTGAAACAGGCGAGCTCGATTCTTTAGATCAAGTACGCCGCATTTCCGATTTGGCCATAGCGGCTGGTGCCGATTTCATCAAAACTTCTACTGGTAAAATTCAACCAGCCGCTACTTTTCCTGTGGTTTTGACTATGCTCGGTGCCATTAAAGATCATTTTGATAAAACGGGTCAAATGATAGGAATGAAACCTGCGGGGGGTATTTCATCGGCAAAAATTGCATTGCAGCATCTTTTATTGGTAAAAGAGGTACTCGGAGAGGCGTGGCTTACCAATGAGTGGTATCGTTTTGGCGCCAGCAGTTTAGCCAATGATCTGCTGATGCAATACCAAAAACAATTGACCGGAAAATACCAGTCAACTGCTTACTTTTCAATAGACTAACTATGAGCACTACAAATTGGAATTTAGAACCTTCTTTGGAGTCGACCGCGGTGGTTCAGCTCAAAGATCAATACGAGCTTTTCATCAATGGAAAATGGCTAGCTCCACAAGCAAAAAAATACTTTGCTACAATCAATCCTTCAGATGAAAGTCATTTATCAAATATTGCGTGGGCTACTGTAGCGGATGTCGATTTAGCTGTAAAAGCGGCAAGAAATGCATATGAAAATGTATGGTCTAAGCTAAGTGGTGCCGAACGCGGCAAATACCTGTTTCGAATTGCACGCCTTATGCAAGAAAAGGCCCGAGAATTGGCAGTGCTAGAAACGCTAGATGGCGGCAAACCTATTAAAGAATCCAGAGATATCGATATCCCATTGGCCTGCAATCATTTCTTTTATTATGCAGGCTGGGCCGATAAATTACAAGAAGCCTTTGCAGGACAACCAATTACATCGTTGGGCGTAGCGGGTCAAATTACGCCTTGGAATTTTCCACTCCTGATGCTCGCTTGGAAAATTGCGCCTGCCCTAGCTTGTGGCAACACCGTTGTGCTCAAACCGGCCGAAACCACCTCCCTTACCGCCCTTAAATTTGCCGAAATCTGTCAAGAAGCAGGATTGCCGGCAGGTGTGGTCAATATTATTACAGGCTATGGAGACACAGGTGCAGCACTCGTAGTGCACCCTGATGTCAATAAAATTGCATTTACCGGAAGTACAGCTGTCGGTAAGCAAATCCAAAAAGCCTGCATTGGTACCGACAAAAAACTCACCTTAGAACTTGGCGGGAAGTCTGCCAATATCATTTTAGAGGATGCGCCTATAGATCAGGCGGTTGAAGGCGTGATCAACGCCATTTTCTATAATCAGGGTCATGTATGTTGTGCAGGATCTCGGCTTTATGTCCAAGAGTCAATTGCTACACAGGTCATTGAAAAGTTAAAGTTTCGCTTGCAAAGTATTTATGTCGGTAACCCGCTCGATAAAAACACCGATATCGGAGCCATCAACTCCAAAAAACAATTAGAGACTATTGAAAAATATATCTCTATAGGTCGAGAAGAGGGTGCAGAAATTTATCAGCCCACATGCCAATTACCGAGTAAAGGCTACTATTGTCTACCAACTTTATTCACTGATGTAGCCCAAAGTGCACGCATTGCACAAGAAGAAATCTTTGGCCCTGTGCTCGCCATTCAAACCTTCAGAAGCATCGACGAAGTCTTGCAAAAAGCCAATAATTCGCCGTATGGTTTGGCAGCAGGTGTCTGGACAGACAAGGGCGCTCGTATTTTTGGCTTAAGTAGTCAGTTGCAAGCAGGCGTTGTATGGGCAAACACCTATAATAAATTTGATCCGGCCTCTCCTTTTGGAGGATACAAAGAAAGCGGTTTTGGCCGTGAAGGAGGCATGCATGGCCTTAGTGCTTATCTCAAAATTACCAACTAATGGAAATTCTTAAAACCTATAAACTTTACATTGGCGGTCAATTTCCACGCACCGAAAGCGGACGTTCTTATCAGATTCAATCCGAGTCTGGTCAAGCTATAGCGAATGCTTGTCTGGGTTCAAAAAAAGACATCCGAAATGCCGTTCAAGCAGCCAGAAAAGCACAAGCAGGATGGGCAGCTAAGTCTGCATTTAACCGCAGTCAGATTATTTACCGAATTGCAGAAATGCTAGAGACACGCAAAGGTCAGTTCATTGAAGAATTGGTGTTGTTGGGGCATTCAAATCCAGCTGCAGTCGCTGAGGTTCAGTCTAGTATTGACCGTTGTATCTATTATGCAGGCTGGGCCGATAAATACCAAGCACTAAGCTCGAGCGTGAATCCGGTGTCTAGCCCGCATTTCAATTTTTCAGTACCAGAACCAATGGGTGTTATTGGTGTGGTTGCTTGTCAAGAAACTGCGCTGATTGGCTTCATTTCTCAAATTTTACCGCTTATTGTGGGCGGCAACAGCGTTGTGGTTATTGCCAATACTAAGCAACCACTGAGCGCAGTTACTTTTGCAGAAGTATTAGCCAGCTCAGATGTACCGGGTGGTGTTGTCAATATTTTAACCGGAAAAGTAGCTGAAATGCTACCAACGTTGGCAGGTCATATGGATGTCAATGCCCTCAGCTTAGCAAAAATCGAAGATCACTTATTTAGAAACGCCCAAGAAGCGGCAATAGACAACCTCAAACGTTGTCAGCTCTATAGTCTTAATTATATTAACCCTAAGAACCAAGGCCTGCATTTCATCACAGATTTCCAAGAGATCAAAACCACCTGGCACCCCATTGAGCAAGTCGCGAGTGGAATAGGGGGGTATTGATGGCCTAAATATTATTCCACCACAACCTTCGTCTTCCCAATTGGAGTTCCATTTTCATAGAAAGTGATAAAGTACACACCTTTGTTTTCAATTTCGATAGTGCTTTGCTCGTTTAGGTTTTGAATACTTTTTATTTGTTGTCCGGTAAGGGAATAAATAACAGCTGAAATTTGACGATTTGGATCAATGCCTTTGCATTTAAACAGGCCACGACTCGGGTTAGGATAAACTGAAATGGAGTTGACAACAGAAAAATCGGAATCTAAGGAAGCTGTGGTGTCTGCAATGAGCGTAGTTTTTGGATCGCCAACAATGACGCCTTGCCAAGAGGCAAAACGCTCTGCCATATAAAAACTCTCTGCAAGGTTATAATTTACCGCTTGATTGAGGTAGCGATTCACTAAGATATCGGCCCGGAATAATTGAGAAAAATAGATGCAATTGACATAGCCATGCGCAGCTGTACAGCCTTGTGCAATCAAATTTGACAGCGTAAAGTTGTCATTGAGACTTGCCACACTATCGAAAGAAGCCGCAGTTGAGCAGGTGGTTATAGCCGCAAAAGATCCGGGTACAAAGCTAAAATTTTGTGCGTAGTTGGGCAGCGGGCCATGACCGGTCGATAGGTAAGAAAGCACGTTGGTTTGATCAGTAATCGGCGAGTTGTTGTAATCCGTTTGAGCGAGCCAATTTCCAACTTGAAGTTCATTCAATGCAGGATTGATATACATATCTACAAAGTAGAGTGAATCATTACTTTGTGCTTCATTGAGATCAAGAATGTTTTGAAAAGCTATAGGGTTAATAGCAGTATTTGGCCCGCTGCGGTCTATTAATAGTTTGACGTCACCAACGGTAAAACCATCTAGGCGCGTCACTAAATACATCCCAAACTGACTTCTTGTGAAATGTACATTTTGGTTAAAGTAAGGATGCATATACGCATTACTTTGGGAAATATTTGAAGCATTCGGCCCTAAAATCAAGCAGAGTTCAGAATCTACTGATCCGCAGTCTCCAGTTCCGGTATTAGACACACAATCAATATTTGACCTTCTGAGCGGAACCCCCTTTGTGGTCACTAAATAATTGAGCGAGTTTTCAAGACCTGCATTGCGTATCTCAGTTTCAATTTGTGCACGCATTACATCAAAAACGCTGTCATTAATTACTTCTGTATTGGGTACATTGATATAAATTAAATTTTGGGTTGGAATATTGCGGGCAGCCCAAAAATAGTTCCCAATTTCAATAGACTCTGGGCTATTCAAATTGATAATAACGCCAACGTCTGCATAGGAAACGCTTTGTGCTAAAAAAGTGAAAGGTAAAAAGGAGAGCGAGTTTCATTATCGAATTTTTAATTTGGCTTATAACGCAAATGTTCCTATTTTATTTGAATACAGATTGAATCGAAACCATCCTCAAAGAGTATTTGCGTAAACAAATACGGATCAACTACAGCAACTCTCCCAACAATTGCGTTGCAGCAGAAACAGTGCGGCGCGTTTCGGTAGGTGAGAAAGTACTGAGGGTCCAGGTGTTGTTGTCCCAAACCAGGGTATTCATGCGCTCAAAGTAGTCGACGCCGAGTTCGCTGCCCATTTGGCGTATTTGTAGATTGATTTTATCTATAGAACAACCAGAGGCCTGAAGGCCTGCCTCGTTGGCAACGATGACCAATGCATGATTTTCGAAAACAAAACCTGCAGCGTTCATGGCTTTGCCGTGCGTTTGCCAAGTATGGGTAAAAGCAGCGAGTTGTTCGTTGGCCCAAGCGGTTTCAGTAGCATCGAGCGCGCGTTTCCCTATGAAAACCCAAACCCGACACTCGGGTCCAAAATGAGGCGCTAACTTAGAGATCAGCTGCATTGGCGATAAGTTCAGCGATGTCCATGACTTTAACGTCTTCCTCTTTTTCGAAGTGCTTGATGCCGTCGGTCATCATGGTGTTGCAGAAAGGGCAACCGGTTGCGATGATATTGGCGCTTGTTTCAAGGGCGTCTTCAGTGCGTTCAATGTTGATTTCTTTGTTGCCTTTTTCAGCTTCCTTAAACATTTGAGCACCTCCGGCTCCACAGCAAAGCCCATTGGTTTTGCAGCGCTTCATTTCTACTAGAGCGGCATCGAGTTTTTCAATTAACACGCGCGGCGCCTCATATACATCATTGGCGCGTCCGAGGTAACAAGGGTCGTGGAAAGTGATTTTCTTGCCCTTGAACGTACCGTTGTCGGCAAGAGCAAGTTTACCTGTATTGATGAGGTCCTGTATGAGCTGGGTATGATGAATGACTTCATAAGTTCCACCCAAACCTGGATATTCGTTTTTGAGTGTATTGAAGCAATGTGGGCAAGCAGTGACTATCTTTTTTACCTCGTAGCCATTCAGAACTTCTATATTCATGAGGGCCTGCATCTGAAAAGTGAATTCGTTACCAACGCGTTTGGCGGGGTCGCCAGTACAGCTTTCTTCGTTGCCTAAAACTGCAAAGTTGACTTTGCAGTGATTTAAGATCTTCACCAATGCCTTGGTAATTTTTTTGGCGCGGTCGTCGAAAGAGCCTGCGCAACCAACCCAAAATAGAATATCGGGGCTTTCTCCGGAGGCCATCATGGCGGCCATTGTGCGTATTTGTATACTCATTGCTTGGTCTTTTTGACTTAGTCTTCGTTGGCCCAATTTAAACGCTCTGCGGCAGCGAATTGCCAAGGAGCTCCATTATTCTCAATATTGGTAAGCATGCCCGTTAGTTCAGTGGGTACTTTTGATTCTTCCATCACTAAAAAGCGGCGTAGGTCCATAATGATAGCTAGCGGATCGATATTCACCGGACATTCTTGGACACACGCATTACAGCTCGTACAAGCCCAAAGTTCTTCTTCGGTAATGTAGTTGCCTAGAAGACTTTTACCGTCATCTGTATCGGGGCCATTTTTGCGTTTGTAGTCGCCGAGTTCGACCATACGGTCTCGGGTATCCATCATGATTTTGCGCGGTGAAAGCAACTTACCGGTGGTGTTGGCGGGGCATGCGGATGTACAACGGCCACACTCCGTGCAGCTGTAAGCGTCCATGAGATTTTTCCAAGTGAGGTCTGTGACGTCTTTGGCGCCAAAACGTGCCGGAGCTGCATCTGGAGGCGCAGCGGCATAGGGATCAGCGTTAGGGTCTAACATGAGTTTCACTTCGTTGGTGACACTTTTCATATTTGTAAACTGCCCTTTAGGATCTAATTTGGAGTAAAACGTATTTGGAAACGCCATAAATATGTGCAGATGCTTAGAGTACGGTAGGTAGTTCATGAAGGTATATACCATTAGGATATGCCCCCACCAACCTATTTGTTCTAGAATGTGTAAAGTTTGCGTATCGGTAATGCCGCCAAAAAGAAGTGGCCCGAACCATGATGAAATAGCAAAACCATTGGTTTGGTTAACTTGTTGGCGTAGGACTTCGTCTGCACCATTCATAGTGAAGATGAAACTAATTAAGATGAGTTCAAATACAAGAATAAGGTTGGCATCTAGTGTCGGCCAGCCAACGAGTTCTTTCATGCTAAGGCGCGGTAACTTCAGCATATTACGGCGGGCTAAAAAAGCGATCGTGCCAATGAAAGCCAATATCGATAATATTTCAATGAAGCTGATCATGAAGGTGTAAAAACCACCTAGACTATCTTGAAAGAAACGATGTGATCCGCTGATGCCGTCGATAAGAATTTCAACGAGTTCAATTTGTGTAATCACAAATGCCGCATACAAGGAGAGGTGTAAAAGTGCAGGTATGGGCCTGGTGAACATTTTTTTTTGACCGAGTGCAACGAGTAGCATGGTGCGCCAGCGGTCTGCCTTGCGGTCGGTGCGGTCAAGGGGTAAGCCCATATGAATATTTTGGGCAATCTTGCGAAGATTAAATGCAAAAAAACCAAAACTTACGAGCGTGAGAACGCTAAAAATGAGTTGATGCATGTGCAGGGTTTATTCAGGCAAGCTGTCGAGCATTTTTTGAAGCTTGTCTTCGTTTTTCTTGGAGAGTTGCAAACCTTTCGTTTTGCCACCAATTACGGATAGGTGTACATATCGTTCGGGGTGCGCTTCTAGGTCAGTCACTAAATTTTGGAGGTCGTTGTTGGTTGCCACGAGTTCTGCGTAGAGTTTGTCATCGTGAATGAGTTTGCCCAAAGTTCCCTGACCTTTTTCTACTTCTGAAAGCACCATATTAAATTTCTTAAGTGTGGTTTGCGCATCGAGAATAGTGCCTTTGAAGTCGGCAGTAACGAGCTCATCAGTAATTTTGCGCGTATTGCCAATTATGGCCGTGATTTGGTCATTGCTTTTGCGTAAATTGAGGGTTATAGCCTCTACATGAACCATGATTTTGGAAAATTGAGCACGTTCTGTAGCTACAAAACCTTGAAGTTCATCGGCTACATTCCCCAATTTTTTAATTGTGAGTTTGACTTGTTTGAGGCTTCCCTCTAATTCAGAAGTAGCCGTGGTATCCCAAAAAGAAGTCAAGGAGCCAACCATTTTGTCTACTGATAACATCATGGTTTGTAATTTTTGGGAGATGGGATCTGCATACGCTTTTACTTGCGTTACCATATCAACAGATACATGCCCAGGGATAGTGGCACCTGCTTTATAAAAAGATCCGTTTCCGACCAGGGGTAATTGAACAATCAGTGCTTTGGTAAAGAAATCTAATGAGCCAATTTCCACTGTGGTGCCTTTTGGAAGACGGATATCTGAATTGTGGATATTGAAGGTCATTTTTACTTTGTGTAGAGAATCACCTTTCGGATTGGATTTAATGCTGAGCACTTTACCGATTTCTACGCCGTCGAGCGTTACATTAGAAGAGACCATTAATTGGCCAGAATTGGCAAAGTATGCGGTGTAAACGTCGTCTCCACCAAAAAAACTATTGCCTTTCAGAAAGTTGATTCCGGCAATGAGTACCACAATGGCCAAAAGCGCAATGAGCGCGGCTTTGATTTCTTTAGAGAATTTCAAGCTAGTTTTTTTCTGCTAATTTAAGGGCTTTTTCTATACTGATGCGCTCCCCGTCGAGGAAAGCTACCACAAATGCATTAGAAAAGCCCATCTTAGTGAGTTCGTCCTTATAGTTTTTTGCTCCTTGTAAGTTATTTGGAAAATGCCCAGCGCAATATTTGTACAAGGAATTATCCTGGTATTCAAATATTTCTAAACCCTTAAAATGACTTGATTTGGTGGAAATGGCTTTGCTAGCGGTTTCAATTTGGACTTTAAAGATCAGGCCTTGCTCCTTGACCTTTTCTTGAGCTTGGGAATTATTGCTCTGAACGGGCGCAGGCTCTACATTATTTTGAACAGTGGTTCCGCTTGTAACGGTTTTGCCTTCAGTTACATTTTTATAATTGACAAAGGCATTAAACATAGATTGGGCCATTTTTTGTTGCCCTTCAGCAGATCCAATTAATTTTTCTTCGGTTGGGTTGGGTAAGAATGCGGTTTCGATGAGTACGCTAGGCATGGTGGTTTTATACAGCACTAAAAATCCGGCTTGTTTGACGCCGCGGTCATAGCGTCCAATGCGTTTGAATTCTTTTTGAATCATCTCGGCAAATAAGATGGACTGTCGGTGGAAAACAGCTAACTGAAATTGTAGGGCTATGATGCCGTCAGGTGTGAGGTCATAGGAGCGGTATTTGGCTCCTTTGTCGTCTTCGAGTGCAATACTCGCATTTTCTCTTTCGGCAACTTTTTGTTGGGCGTCGGTACGGTGCAACCCCAAAACATAAGTCTCGGAACCATGAGCAGTAGTACTACCGGCATTGGCATGGATGCAAATAAAGAGGTCTGCGTTGTTGCGATTGGCAATGTTGGCGCGCTCTGCAAGCTCAACAAAAACATCAGTAGAGCGCGTGTAGATAATTTTGATGTCGGGATAGCGCTCTTTGATAAGGGCTCCTAGTTTAAGGGCCATTGCCAAACAAACCTCTTTTTCGTTGTTGTGCGCACCGTGGCAACCCGGATCGTGACCGCCGTGGCCAGCGTCGATGACGACAGTTTTAATTTTACTGTTTTGCGCCCAACCATCTGTATTTGAAAATAAAACGATTACGGCCAATAAAATGACACGACACGCGTTTTTTTGCAAGCCATTGAAAATTGGTAGCTTTGTACGTTTTATCTGCATAATACAAATCTAATTAAGCATCTTGAACCAGCGCCAGCGCTTTTTACAACTTTTCTTCGCCACATTGTTAATAATGTGTACCAAGACAATGGTTACAGCTCAGGATACCCTTTACGTGAATGGGGAGACCCTCAATGAGGTGGTTATTTATAAAGCCACACAAAAAATTGTGCACGATGTCAAATTGCGCAGAATTTATCTTTACGGCAATGCGGAAGTACAAAGTGAGGGTTTTTCGATTAAGGCAGGTTATATCCTCATCGATATCGATTCCAACCAAGTTGAGGCGAGTTATCGTTTGGATAGCTTAGGAAAGAAAATAGAGTTTCCGGAACTCACTGAAGGCACAGAAACAATCCGCTGTGAGACCATCAAGATGAACTATAAAACGCAAAAAGCGTACATCAAAGCGCTCGCTATTAAACAAGATGAATTTTATTTCAAAATGGGAACCGCAAAGCGCCAAGCCAATGAGGAGCTACATTTACGTCAAGGAATTCTCACTACTTGTGATCTAGAAGAACCGCACTATCATTTTCAATTGAGTAAAGGTGTGTTGGTTCCGGAACAGCGCATTGTTACTGGCCCAATGAATTTATGGGTGTCGGGCATTCCAACTCCGCTCGGCCTGCCTTTTGCATTTATTCCAACGAACCAAAAAGAACGAACCTCTGGCTTGTTGTTCCCAGAATTTATTCCGCTCTCGGCCTTTGGTTTCGGATTTCAGAATTTGGGTTGGTATTTCCCTATCAATGAGCGTTTTCAAACCTCTGTATATGCCAATTTGTACAGCCGTGGTTCTTGGGGTTTGCGCAACGACCTCGATTACGCCAAACGCTATGGCTATACCGGTAGGCTATCGTTGGGTTTCCAGCAGTTCAATAGCGGTTTTCCATTGAATGATAAGCGCAACAAAGTAAGTGTATCTTGGAGCCATCGTAAGGCGCCAAAGTCCAATCCTTTCTGGGATTTCTCTTCGAGTGTCAATTTTATTTCCGACAACCAATCAAAAAACTCACTAGATCCGATTAACCCGGAATATTTTTCAAACTCCTTCAATTCCGATATCAACTTAGCAAGAAATTTCCCAGGAAAGCCTATCAATACTGGCCTAAAAATGTCTTTGCGCCAAAATTCATTAGCTCAAAATATTTCCCTAATGAGTCCGGTGCTCAATGTGAACGTAACGCGTGTTTTTCCGTTCAAAGATGTTTTTGAAACTACCGACAAAAACTGGAAAAAAACCATCCAGCGCATCGGGGTTACCTACAATTTGGAGGGCCAGAACCGATCACAATTTCAGGACAACTTGCTGATTAATGGTGATTTCGCTGCAATTAGCCAACAATTCATGAATGGTATTAGTCAAGGATTGAGTATACAAACCAATACGGGCTTATTTAAAAATGCGGTGAAGATCAATCCGAGCCTTAACTATGGCAACAAAATCAATTTTCAGCAAATTGTCAAGTCTTATGACCCTATTTCGAATCAAACACAAATAGACACCCTACGCCAAATGGCCATGCGTCATGAACTCAACTTTAGCCTCACAGCAACAACTGTTTTATATGGTTATTACCGTTTTGTGGGCCCCAAACAAGCGCGTTTGCGCCATTTGATGACGCCAAATATTGGTTACCGCTATACTCCGGGTTGGAACCCACTTGTTACGACAAACGCCGGTCCGAATCAGGCAGTAATTTCTTACTCACC
>JALRJE010000054.1 GCA_023268965.1 Crocinitomicaceae bacterium | reverse complement strand
CGGCAGGGCTAGGTATCGAACATTATATTTCCGATTTTGAGGCCAAACAAGACGACTACAACTCTATCATGATCAAAGCGCTCGCCGATCGACTTGCCGAAGCT
The DNA here is from genome assembly GCA_023268965.1 of Crocinitomicaceae bacterium. Classification (GTDB taxonomy): domain Bacteria; phylum Bacteroidota; class Bacteroidia; order Flavobacteriales_D; family Crocinitomicaceae; genus UBA952. The sequence goes on along the minus strand of JALRJE010000054.1, from coordinate 10,802 downwards.
TTTGCCGAATACCTTCACAAAGTAGTGCGCAAAGAATTCTGGGCCTATGCTCCAAAAGAAACCTTAGAAAACCATGCGCTTATAGCAGAAAAATACCGTGGTATTCGACCTGCACCAGGCTACCCGGCTTGTCCTGATCATTTAGAAAAATTAGGTATTTTTAAGTTGCTTGATGCAACTGATCAAATTGGAGTTAGCTTAACAGAATCTTTAGCCATGTGGCCTGCAGCAGCGGTAAGTGGCTGGTATTTTGCTCATCCAGATGCTAAATATTTTGGCTTAGGAAAAATTACACCCGAACAACTCACCGACGTTGCCATAAGAAAAGGCAAAAAAGTAGAAGAAATTGAACGTTGGTATAGCTCTATTTTAGTCTAATAAACGAAGGCAACGCTTATCAATTCGGATTTTGCTCGAACCACGTATCAATATTTTTGGCGGCTTGTGTGGCTGCCTGAACAGCAAGTTCATCACAGCGTTCATTTTGCGCATGCCCCGCGTGGCCTTTTACCCAAACAAATTCGAGCTTAAAATTTGGATGCAAAGCTAAGTAGCGCTGCCATAAATCTGGGTTTTTCTTGTCCTTGAATCCTTTTTTTACCCAGCCAAAAACCCAACCTTTGGTTATGGAGTCGATGACATATTTGGAGTCCGAATGAATAACGACCGTATAATTTTTGTTTTTGATGTGCTCTAGCGCTACAATGACTGCCATGAGTTCCATGCGGTTATTGGTGGTATATCGAAATCCTTGACTGAGCTCCATTCTTTTGCTGCCAAATTCTAAAATGGCACCAAAACCTCCCGGCCCTGGGTTGCCCCGAGAAGAGCCATCGGTATAAACCATTATTTTTTGAGCACTCATTTTTTGAGCCGACTTGGGTTTTGTGATAAAAATGCGGTCCAGGAATCTCCTTTAGCTTTGTTGTGTTCGCCGACTCCTTTGGAGAAATGATGGCAAACGGCAACGCCCAAACCATCTGTGGCATCGAGATACTTTGGCATTTCAGGAAAGTCTAGCAATTTTTGCAGCATTGCGGCCACCTGCTCTTTAGAAGCACTACCACTACCAGTAATGGCTTGTTTGACCCTTCTAGGTGAATATTCTTCAAAAGGCATGTTGTGGTTTAAAGCTGCTGCAATAGCCACTCCTTGAGCTCTTCCCAATTTAAGCATGGACTGCACATTTTTTCCAAAAAATGGTGCCTCAATGGCCATTTCGTCGGGTTTGTACTCCGCAATAAGCCCGTTGAGCCTTTCTAAAATTCTTTTAAGTTTATCCGGATGATTACTGAGTTTGTGGAGCTGAATAACGCCAAAATTAAGGAGCTTAAGTTTATTTTGTTCGATATGAATGAGGCCATAACCCATTACTGTAGTTCCTGGATCTATGCCTAGTATGATTTTGTCGTGACTCATGCTGGTGTAAAACTACATACTATTGACTTTGCTTGCTCAAAAAAACTTGTATCTTTGCACTCCCCGGGTGATTAGCTCAGTTGGTTTAGAGCACTACCTTGACAGGGTAGGGGTCACTGGTTCGAATCCAGTATCACTCACAACAAACCTGACCTTGAAAGTCAGGTTTTTTTTTGCTTATTCCTGCGAAGAGCTTGCCGAAGAAATTTGAAATTCATCCACCAAAGGTTCTCCTTGCAAGCGCAAAAAAAGCTGAATGAGCGCCACCACATCTTTTTCACAATATATCATAATGCGCTCTAGATCGTTCTCTTCATAGTATACGCGCGCTACGTCTGCGCCAGAAATATCATCTTTCGGGGTGGGAATACCCATCACATGGCACAACAAAGAAAGGGAGGTATACGATTTATAATCGCCAAATTTCCAGAGTTCCATGGTGTCAATATGATTGATCTCCCAAGGCTTTTTGCCCGCAATTTGTAAAATGTTTGGGAGGGCTACACCATTAATGAGCATGCGACGACAAATGTATGGAATGTCAAATTCCTTGCTGTTGTGCCCACAAAGCACATGGTATTGGGTGTTGTAGTGGTCATCGAGTAAGCGCTTGAATTGCCTAAGCAGTGTTTCTTCATCATCGTGGTAAAACGATTTTAAACGGATGCTTCTGCCCTGACTTCCCTCGTGCAGCATACCAACAGAAATACAAACGATTTTACCAAATTCGGCAAGAATGCCGCCGCGGTCTTCAAAAATTTGTTCAATAGATTTATCCGGACTTATTTGAAAACGATTTTTTGCTTCAAATAAAATCTTTGATTTCTCGTCGAGCTGATCAAACCGATACGCCTGAGGAACCGTTTCTATATCCAAAAAGAGGATTTTTTCGAATTGCAATTGTCTATTCATATTGGAAATTTACAAAGTAAAAGATTGTCAATCACTTTAAAAACGTGAAATTTGTATACGAATTATGGCAGAGCAACTTTTTTTTAAATCCGAAGATAAACTTTCTCGCTATGCTGAACTCCGACCTCAGCTAGCCGCTCTTCTAGACCCCGAGACAGACGCTGTGGCCAATATGGCCAATTTTTGCGCTGCTTTAAAAGCTGCTTTTGGTTGGTTTTGGATAGGTTTTTATATCGTTCGTAACAATGAACTTGTCTTGGGTCCGTTTCAAGGGCCAATTGCATGCACCCGAATTGCTCTCGGTAAAGGTGTTTGTGGGAGCGCTTGGGCCGAACAAAAAAGCATACTCGTTCCGGATGTGGCCGCTTTTCCAGGTCACATTGCTTGTAGTGAGTTATCACAAAGTGAACTAGTGGTCCCTATTTTTAAGGATCAAAAAGTATGGGGTGTGCTCGATATCGATAGTTCCAACCCTTCAGACTTCGACGAAATTGACCAAGACGAAATCGAAAAACTCATGATATGGTTCGCTGGGCGTATATAATGGCACTCCTTCTTGGGGCCTGTGCTCAGGTGGGCACCATAAGCGGTGGCCCTGCAGACGTATTCGCGCCAAAAGTTCTCGAGCAAACTATCGCCGATAGACAATGCAGCGTAAACGCAAACGTTCAACTGCTGGTTTTCGACGAATTCATCAAACTTGACCAACCTCAGCAGCGCATCACACTCATGCCTGCAGATAGTCGTCTTCAATACGAGCTCAAGGGCAAAACTTTGCGCATCCTTTTCCTAGACGCTTTGCAACCGCAAACCACCTACACCCTCATGAGCAATGGCGGGATCAAAGACCTCACCGAAGGCAATGATTCTTTGATGACCTGGACTTTTTCTACAGGGCCCGTACTCGATTCATTGGAACTGTTTGCTGAAGCCAAAGAAATTTTGTCCAACTCCAAACAAACAACGATTCAATTAGGAGTTTATCAAACGGACACCAGCAAAACAGCCCGCTATATAGGGCGCTTTGATCCGCAAGGGCAATTGCATTTAAAAGGACTAAAAGAAGGCGCCTATTTTTTGAAGGCCTATATAGATGAAAACCAAGACGGTTTTTGTTCAGCATTAGAAAGTCAGGACGCGCTATTTGAGCCTATTCAACTCGGACAAATTCAAAACGATACCCTTCGCTTCTTTTTATCGAAGCCCGCTAATGAAAAAGATAGTAGCTCGACGAGCAACCAAATCATAAAAAGCAAAATAGATACAAGTACCGTAAAAAATCCTTTGAGTACGCTCATTATTGATCTAGATACCAGCAATGCTTCACTTTTAGTAGAATTGTATTTAGGGGCTGAGCTCAAGCAAAAGACCCGTGTTGCGCAGCAAAGAATCATTTTAGACTCTTTAGAAGCCGGACAATACACCCTTCGAATTGTCTTTGATCAAAATCTAAATGGCCAATGGGACCCCATAGACCTTCAGCAGCAAATCCGTGCAGAGGGGCTGTATTTTTACCCAGAAAAAATTAACTTAAGACCCAATTGGGAACTTTCACTTCAGGTGAACATCCCACCTAGCAGCTTGTTTACAAATTAAAATTTTATGAAAAAACTACTTCTCCTTATTGCAATTGGCTTCACGGCAAGCCTCAATGCACAAATTTTAACACCAAAAGCTAGCCCCGCTGCCAAAATGCAGCAGAAAGTAGGTTTAGCAGATATCCAAATTGAGTACTCAAGGCCAGGCGCCAAAGGGCGCGATATTTTCGGAGACCTCATTCCTTTCGGGCAAATGTGGCGCCTAGGGGCAAATGAAAACACAAAAATCACTACTTCCGAAGCGCTTATTATTGGAAAAGATACCCTCAATGCAGGTACCTACGCACTTTTTGCTAAACCAGGTCCAACAAACTGGGAACTCTATTTTTATGCTGATTATTCGAACTGGGGCTTGCCAGAGCCTTGGGATCCAAATAAGGTTGTCCTACAGGCAAACGCTGTGGTGCAAAAAACACAAGATTTTCAAGAAAACTTAGCAATCAGTCTAGATGCCTTGACCAATAACGGCGGCACGCTACTTATTTGCTGGGAAAACACCAAAGTAAGCCTGCCATTTTCCTTAAATACGAAAGCAAAAGTTTTAGCAAGCATTGACAAAACAATGGCAGGGCCCGCTGCCAATGATTACCACGCTGCTGCAACTTATTATTTCAATGAGAATATCGATCTCAAAACAGCACTCGAATGGTCTACTAAAGCTGTAGCACTCCGTGGGCCCTCTGCTTATTGGATGACGCGCCTTAAAGCACAATTACAAGCGGCAAACGGCGACTACAAGGGCGCTATTGAAACGGCAAAAATTTCTATAAAAGCGGCAAAAGCCGATGGCGACGACGCTTATGTGCGCGCCAACGAAAAGTCTATAGCCGAATGGTCTAAAAATCTTTAAAACAAGACCAAAACCATTCCAGTGCTCCTACAATACCGCTACCATTTGTTATTGCACCTCATTATTTTTATGTGGGGCTTTACAGGTATTTTGGGAAAGCTCATCCACCTAGACGCGTTGCTCATTGTTTGGCATCGCCTATGGATTGCAGCCCTTGCATTGGCTGTATACATGTACTTCACTAAAAAAATGATTTTACCAAAAGGGAAAACGCTGTTTTGGACAATTATTGTAGGCTTGGTCGTTGCACTACATTGGCTCACATTTTATACCGCAATTCAAATGTCTACAGCCTCTTTGGGCATATTGTGCTTATCAACTACAACCCTTCATGTGACGTGGTTAGAGCCTTTAATTATGCGCAAACGCTTTTCTAAAATAGAATTCGCAATGGGGCTTTTAGTGATTGGCGGCATTTATTTTGTTGCGCACGACTTCAAAGGAGATGAGTTAAAGGCATTGGGTTTTGGTTTGGTATCGGCTTTGTGCGCAGGGGTATTCTCAGTGGCCAACGGTAAACTTGCCCAGCAAACACAAACACCCGGACTCAGTCTAACAGAACTCACAACGGGTTTTGTAGCCTTGAGCTTATTTTTTATCAGTCGAGGGAAGTTGAACCTTGACTTATTTCAAATGACCGCTACAGACTTTTATTGGCTGCTTTTTTTAGGTGTCCTTTGCACTTCTTTTGCTTTCTTAGCTACGGTGAACATTGTCAAGCAACTTGGCGCATTTAGCGTATCACTTAGCATCAATTTAGAACCGATATACACAATAATTTTAGCAATTATCCTACTCAAAGAGCACAAATTACTCCAAACATCGTTTTATTGGGGTGCAGCCATGATTTTGATGGTTGTACTAGCCAACGGTATTTGGAAACACCAACAACGAAAATTCGATACAAACTATGGAAATGCAATATAATAACCTCGGGAAAAGCGGTCTTCAAATCAGCAGACTCTCCTTAGGTTCATGGCTTACCTTTGGTAAACAAATCTCTGACGATACTGCAGAGGCCCTCATGACTTATGCCTATGAGCAAGGGATCAACTTTTTTGACAATGCAGAAATTTATGCCCGTGGAAAAAGCGAAGAGGTTATGGGTTCCATTCTAAAGAAAAAAGGGTGGTCAAGAGACTCATATATTGTGAGTAGCAAAGCTTTTTTTGGCATTGGCGGACAACTCCCTACACAGAAAGGTCTAAACCGCAAGCACCTGGTGGAGGCATGTGAAGCAGCCCTGCAACGTTTTCAATTATCGTATTTGGATCTCTATTATTGTCATCGACCAGACAAACAAACACCTATCGAAGAAACAGTCTGGACCATGCACCAACTCATCATGCAAGGTAAGATTTTATATTGGGGAACCTCAGAATGGTCAGCGCAAGAAATCATGGAAGCGCACATGTTTGCCAAACAAAACCATTTGATTGGGCCAATAGTAGAACAACCCGAATACAACATGTTTGTGCGCAATAAAGTAGAAGTTGAATTCTCGCAAATTTATAAAACGATTGGTCTTGGAACCACCATTTGGTCTCCTTTGGCAAGTGGAATTCTCAGTGGCAAATACAACGCGCAATTTCCAGATGGCACACGCCTAGGAATGGAAGGCCTTGAATGGCTTAAGGAGCGCAATTTAACCCAAGAGCGCATCAGCGCAGTCTTGGCGCTTGGCAACTTGGCAAAAGAACTAGGACTCTCTCTTCCGGTCATGAGTTTAGCGTGGTGTTTAAAAAATCCTAATGTATCTACTGTCATTTTAGGTGCGAGCAAACTGCCGCAATTACAAGAAAACATGCAAGCTCTCGAGGCACAACAACTACTTACAGTAGAGGTGATGCAACGCATCGAAGATATCTTACAAAATAAACCTGAATTTCCCGCTTATTAATTGTTTTTCAATATGATTCAAACAGACATTATCATTATTGGTGCAGGCCCTGTTGGCTTATTTACTGTTTTCGAGGCTGGCTTACTCAAATTGCGTTGCCACCTCATCGATTCGCTACCCCAACCTGGTGGTCAGTGTTCCGAAATTTATCCTAAAAAACCGATTTACGATATCCCTGGGTTTCCGTCAATTCTTGCTGGAGAACTCATCGATAATCTGATGGAACAAGCGGCCCCCTTTAAACCAGGTTTCACCTTAGGCGAAGCTGCACTGAGCATTACCAAAGACGAAGTAGGTCAGTTTATTGTAACCACGGTGAGGGGCACTGCCCACCGAGCTCCGATAGTCATGATAGCAGGCGGGCTTGGCGTATTTGAACCGCGCAAACCTCCTATTGTGAATATTACTGACTTTGAGGATAAAGGCGTGGAGTATATCATCAGAAATCCTGAAATGTACCAAGATAAAGTATGCGTAATTGCCGGTGGCGGTGATTCCGCTTTAGATTGGTCCATCTATTTAGCTGAACGAAAAATAGCCAAGCGCGTTATTTTGGTACACCGCAGTAGCTCTTTTCGTGGGCACCTAGACTCTGTACAAAGAGTCATTGACATGGCTGAAAGTGGTGAAATCGACCTCGTGACAGAAGCCGAAGTAACAGGCTTACAAGGTACTGACCATTTGGAGCATGTGCTGGTTACACACCAAAAAGACGGCGAACGTAGTATACCTGCTGATCATTTTATTCCACTTTTTGGGCTCAAACCAAGTCTAGGTCCAATTGCCGATTGGGGCCTAGAAATTGACAAGAGTGCCATCAAAGTCAATACCCTGGACTACTCCACAAATATTCCAGGCATCTACGCAATTGGGGATGTCAATACCTACGAAAATAAACTCAAACTCATTCTGTGTGGTTTCCATGAAGGGACATTGGCAGTACAGTCTGCCTTTGCCCGTATTCATCCAGAAAAAAAGAATGTTTTAAAATATACAACTGTAAATGGTGTAAACGGTTTTGAATAGATGAAAAACAGAACGGTAAATGCGGTTGCCATTTTGGGCGTTATTTCCATTCTGAGCATTTTAATCGTTCAGTTTGTTTGGATTCAAAACACACGTCAATTACAACAAGAGTATATCAATATTCAGCAGCGCGAGGATAGCCTGAATCTCAGAGAGTTCGCTCAGCAGGCCAGGGCAGCCTTGCGCAATGTCCTTACATCTGTGCATCAAAATGAAGAACAAAGCGCTGTATATGGTGCCATCAAGCAAATCAGTTACCAGCACTACACCGTAGATATCAACGACGAAATTCAACCATTTTACCTAGAAACGCTTCTAAAGAAAGAATTCTACCTGCAAGATATCCAACAGGACTTCTTATTTGGTATTTATGACTGCTTTACAGATTCAATATCGCTCTCTGGTTTGTATGTTTTTGACAGCGATTCAATTTATGCCAAACAAGAACAACAGACCACAGAAATTACTCCGGAAAGCCTCAACCTCACCAAAGATGGGCACTATTTTACGGTATATTTTCCAAATCTTCAACTCGATCAAATAAAAGCAGCCTCTAGCTTTTCGCCTATGGTGTATCTTATGATCGTCGTTGTTTTTGTGGTGGTCTTTTTTACGTTTAGCTTGGGGATAATTATTCGTCAAAAAAGACTCTCTGAGGTCAAGAATGATTTCATTAATAACATGACCCATGAGCTCAAAACGCCCATCTCCACCATTAGTCTTTCCAGTGAATTATTATTGCGTCTAGAAGACAACGCCGACCCCGACAGAATGCGAAAATACGCAAGCATCATTTACAAAGAAAACAAACGACTAGAAAAACAAGTTGAACGCGTGCTCAATATTGCCCAACTCGATAAAGACAAAGTAACCCTGAACAAAGAAACCGTTTCGCTTTTTAACATCCTCAATGATGTGAAAGAAAACTTCGAATTCAATCAAGCTACTGGTGGCGGTCAACTTTCCATACATAAAGAGATAGATGCCGAGATGCTTATCGCAGATCCTGTACACCTTACCAATGTGCTTTTTAACCTCGTTGATAATGCGGTAAAATATTGTAAAAATATTCCTGTTATTCTCATTACTGTCAAAACTGAGAAAGAAGGTTACCGTATTGATATCCAAGACAACGGTATTGGCATCAAAAAGGAGGACCTGCGCTTGATATTTGACAAATTTTATCGGGTTCCGACAGGAAACATACACGATGTTAAAGGCTTCGGCTTAGGACTTTATTATGTCAAGCTTATTATTGAGGCCCACAAAGGAAAAATAGATGCCAAAAGCACGCTTGATAAAGGCACCACTTTTAGCATCTGGTTACCTGCGCGGTAATTTTCCTATCCGAATTAGCGTTGCATCGGGTTGCGGATAGTGCCCTTTTCGAAGCATTGTTTTTGTTCGAGGACTCAATATAATCCGTTCAGGAATGCCCGATTCTTCTCGTGAAGCTGTCAGGATCAAATCCTGCTCAGCAATTTCGAGCGTATAAGCAGAAGCGTAACGATACGTGCCAATTTCCAACTTTAGACTATCTCTACTCAGATACATTTTAAGTTCACACTCGGATACCGTATTTGTACCCTGCCCAAATTTTACTTCGTAACTAGGTATTTGGCCAGCGTAAATTCCTCGATATTTACGCTTCAATGTCTGTGCAGATAGCTGTGTAAAACTTATGGAAAAAAGCAGCAACAAGAGGTATTTAGAACACTTCATAAGGCTAAAATAATTACTATTTTCGTAGCCAAGCAAGTTTTTGTCAATGAAACAATACCACGACCTTCTCTCTCATATTCTAGAACACGGTGTTCAAAAAGAAGACCGCACCGGAACAGGCACTATTTCCGTATTTGGTTATCAAATGCGCTTTGACCTCTCTGAGGGTTTTCCGTGCATTACTACCAAAAAATTGCACCTGCGCTCTATTATTCACGAATTACTTTGGTTTTTAAAAGGGGAAACAAATATTGCTTATCTCAAAGAAAATGGCGTCAGTATTTGGGATGAATGGGCCGACGAAAACGGAGAACTCGGGCCAGTTTATGGTTCACAATGGCGTAGTTGGCCAACGGCAAATGGCGAATATATCGATCAAATCCAACAAGTCGTAGACCAAATCAAGCACAACCCAGACTCCAGACGCATCATTGTTTCAGCCTGGAATGTCGGTGAAATCCCACAAATGAAATTGCCGCCTTGTCATGCATTTTTTCAATTTTATGTCGCCGATGGTAAATTAAGCTGTCAATTGTATCAACGCAGTGCCGATACTTTTTTGGGTGTTCCTTTCAACATTGCTTCCTACGCTCTTCTGACTATGATGATGGCGCAAGTTTGTGGTCTTCAGGCCGGAGATTTCATCCATACACTTGGTGATGCGCACTTGTATAGCAACCACATAGAGCAAACAAAACTACAACTCAGTCGTGACTTCCGACCTTTGCCCATCATGCGCATCAATCCTGAAGTGAAAAATCTTTTCGACTTCAAGTTCGAAGACTTTGAACTGCTCAACTACGATCCGCATCCACATATCAAAGCAGCAGTCGCTATATGATCAACTCGCTCTCCTTAATAGCTGCGCTAGATGCCAACAATGGCATAGGCAAAGACAACGACCTCATGTGGAATTTGCCAGCCGACATGCAATTTTTCAAAGAAACTACAAAAGGACATGTAGTGATTATGGGTCGTAAAAACTACGATTCCATACCTGAAAGGTTTCGTCCTTTACCCGGGCGCAGCAATATAGTACTAAGCCGTCAACCCAATTTTGAGGCGCCAGGTTGCACCGTATACGATTCTTTGGAAACCTGTTTGCAAAACACAAAACTTCAAGAAGGCCAAAAAGCATTCATAATTGGAGGCGCTCAAATTTATCAGCGATAAATCGCTTAAGCTGTTTAATATTCGTGATTTCAGGTGGAATGTTAAACATCGGGGCATGCATGGTCAGGCCGTTGCCCTCTTGTCGCTGGGGAGCTGGGAAATAATCAACCATAATTCCGGCATGTAAATCATCTTTGATACCTTTGGTAAGGGGGATAACAACAGCCGTATTAATCGTCTTTTCATCCGAGACAACAAAATC
>JALRJE010000102.1 GCA_023268965.1 Crocinitomicaceae bacterium | reverse complement strand
GTTGATCCTGTCACTGGCAAGGTACGTAGACGTGAAGATGGTAAAATTCTTAAGCCAGAAGGCTGGGCACCACCTGATATGACGCAATTTTTAACAAAATAAGGCAAAAAGATGCTACCGATTAACCTTTACCTTGATATGGACGGTGTTTTAGCCGACTTTTACAAGGAATATTTGAAAATTGACCCTGAAAAAGCTGATCGACAGAAATTTCGTGACGCTGTAATGGAATATCACATCTTTGAGAAGCTAGATTTTCTTCCAGACACTCAAAAATTGCTTGATTTTGTTGCTACGCTTGAAAATACCAAGATTGAGATCTTAACTTCAATGGGTACTTTTGATTATACGCAAGGAACTGAGGCAAAAAGACAAAAACTCAACTGGTTAAGTGCGCACAACATCAATTACCACGCAAATTTTGTCAATTTTGCAGCATGAAATATGCAATCATTACAGGCGCGAGTTCAGGCTTTGGTGCAGCAACGGCTCAAGAACTCCAAAACATGGGCTACGGCCTCGTTTTATTGGCCAGAAGAGTAGACCGTTTGGAGACACTCCAAAAAACGTTAACAACAACTCCTGTATACATTGCAGCACTCGATGTATGCAGTCAAACACATGTTCAAGCCGTCATTGCAGCGCTCCCCAAAGAAATTGCATCAAATATTTTTATTTTAGTCAATAATGCGGGGCTTGCAGTAGGCAGGGGTCCGTTAGATACAGGGCTATCAGAAGATTGGAACCGCATGATAGATACCAACGTCAAGGGGCTGTTGTACGTGAGTCAGGCAGTTATTCCTTTGCTTAAAAAGCATCCAAATAGCCACCTCATCAATATCTCCTCTATTGCAGGAAAAGAAGTTTATGCAGGTGGCAATGTGTACTGCGCAAGTAAACATGCAGTAGATGCGCTCTCCAAAGCACTGCGTATCGATTTGCTTGCACATGAAATCAAAGTGAGTAATATCGCACCAGGAGCGGCAGAAACCGAATTTTCATTGGTGCGCTTCAAAGGAGATGCCCGAACAGCACAAAGTGTTTACGAGGGCTTTGCTGCGCTTCAGGCAGCAGATATTGCTCAAACGGTAGCGTTTATTGTCAGTAGGCCTGCACATGTCAGTATTGCCGACATCACCATTATGCCCAGCGCTCAAGCCAACGGCAGTCTTTTCCACAAAAAATAAATCACTATCCTACACCCATGAGTACTTTCAAAAATTACACTTTTGCAGGAAAACGCGCTATTGTTCGCGTCGATTTCAATGTCCCGATGGATAAATCTACCGGACTCATTTCCGACGACAAACGCATTCGCGCGGCCGCACCTACTTTAAAACACATACTAGACCAAGGCGGAAGCGTCGTGTTGCTGTCTCATTTTGGAAGGCCAAAAAATGGCCCCGAAGCAATTTTCTCATTGGGGCAAATTTGTTCAAAAGTAAGTGAGGTACTTGGAGCCAAAGTACAATTTGCAGCTGATTGTATCAGTGAAGAAGCCTTCCTTTTGAGTAAGGCCTTGTTACCCGGCGAAGTGTTACTACTAGAAAACGTTCGTTTTTATCAAGAAGAAACTTCAGGAGACCTGTCTTTTGCCGAAAAATTAGCCCAACACGGCGATTGTTATGTCAATGACGCCTTTGGAGCAGCGCATCGTGCACATGCCAGCACTACCCAATTAGTAACTTTTTTTCCGAACGATAAAATGGCTGGGCTGCTCATGAATGCCGAAATTGAAAATGCCAAAAAAGTACTGCACCAAGCCGAGCGCCCCTTTACCGCAATAGTTGGCGGCGCAAAAGTCTCCGATAAAGTACTCATCGTAGAAAATCTACTGCAAATTGCCAATCACATTATCATTGGAGGTGGCATGGCCTATACCTTTTTCAAAGCAATGGGAGGTCAAATTGGTGCATCGCTCTGCGAAACTGAACGCATAGAAACATGTAAAGAAATACTCGAAAGGGCCAAAATAATGGGCGTTTCTATTCATTTACCCATAGACGCTGTTATTGCTGATCGTTTTGCGCCAGATGCCAATACGCAAGTTGCCAGCTCTGATCAGATAGAAGACAGCTGGATGGGCTTGGATATCGGTCCAAAGGCAATACAAGCCTTCAGCGACGTCTTATTGCAAAGCAAAACCATCTTGTGGAATGGGCCAATGGGTGTTTTTGAAATGCCTGCTTTTGAAGCCGGTACCAAAAATATTGCATTAGCCGTAGCCCAGGCAACGAAAAACGGAGCGTTTAGCTTAATTGGTGGCGGAGATAGCGCAGCAGCTGTTCAGCAATTTAACTTAAGCGCAGAAGTAAGTTATGTGAGTACCGGTGGCGGCGCACTTTTAGAATATTTTGAAGGAAAAACCTTGCCTGGCGTTCAGGCCTTAGAAGCCTAAAATCTTTTAACGACGTCAACCAAACGATTGGAGTAGCCCGCTTCGTTGTCGTACCAACCCGCAACTTTAATGAGGCCGTTGAATACCGTAGTGAGACCCGCATCAAAAACAACGCTGTGTGGATTGCCCAAAACATCTACTGACACAATAGGATCTTCAGTATATTGCAGGACGCCTTTTAGTGGGCCTGCAGCTGCGGCCTTCATTGCCGCGTTGATTTGTTCTGCCGTAACCGCTGACTTGGTAACAAGTGTCATTTCTGTAACGGAGCCATCCGATACAGGCACGCGAAAGCTTCCGCCAGTAATTTTACCTTGTAGGTCTGGAAATATTCTAGTAATTGCTTTTGCCGCTCCTGTAGAAGTAGGTATAATGCTATTTGCTGCAGCTCTTGCGCGGCGCAAATCTTTGTGTGGGGCGTCGTGCAAGCGTTGGTCTGAGGTGTAGCTATGAATAGTGGAAATGTAAGCAACCTCAATATCAAGTACCTCTTTGAGCACCTTAACCATTGGTGCTGCATTGTTGGTTGTGCAAGAGGCATTGGATATTAAAGTGCTTGTCCAATCGATTTGGTCATCGTTGACACCCAAAACAACAGAAGGAATATCGTCATCGTTGGCAGGTGCGCTGATGACGACGTGTTTGGCGCCTCCAACTAAATGCTTTTCAGCAGCTTCACGTGTTAAAAACAAACCCGTAGCTTCGATAACCACCTCTACCCCTGCAGCTGACCAATTGATCAGTTCTGGGTTGCGCTCACTTATGAAAACTAATTTTTTACCATTTTCGAAAACTAAAGTGCTGCCCTCTATTTCAAAAGAAAGTGGAAATGGACCATGAATACTGTCGTATTTTAATAAATGAGCAAGGGTCTTGACATCAGCTAAATCATTGACGAGCGCCACTTCTATTTGTGGATCTTGTAAAGCAATTCTTGTGAAGCAACGGCCAATTCGGCCAAATCCATTTACACCTACAGTTTTCATTTTTAACATTTAGTAATTGATACAAAAATAACAATAAAAAAGAAAAAGTGTTCAAATGACACTTTGAACACTTTTTCTTTTGATTATCAATATGTTAAGTGATTATTATAGTTTCAATTTGCTCTTAATCGTTGCTGGAATACTTTCTTTATGTAGATAAATATTGATGGTCTTGTATCTGAAGTAATTCTCTGAAACATAGAGATAACCCTTTGGTAAATTGTTGGTTCCCCATGAATTTTTCACTAGAAAATAACGAGTGCCATTTTGATCTTGGTACAGACCAACAATATGCATTCCGTGGTCGTCTGTAGTTGTTTTATTGTCATAACCTATTTGACGCAATTCAGCAGTAATGGCCAACTCTTTCATTGGCTCGAGAAATGCATTGGATTTGCGCTCTGCACCGGCATCGTTGAAACGTTTGTCATCTTTACCAATTACTTCTATCATTGCGGGGTCTGCAGGTACAATAGCCAATCCATTTTTAAAACTAAACCCTTTCTCTGAAACGTCTGCACCCCAGGCAATAGTGTAGCCATTTTTTAGCGCCGAAATTGTCGTTTCTACGAGGTCATCTAAACTCACGTTGTAGCTCGTACCCCAAGCCCAGTTGTCTGGAATTTCAAGCATGCATTGACTGTTCATTGGATGATTAGTGAAGGAAGTCAATGAAACATAGTTATTCATGTCAAGACCTAAGGATGCCGCAAATGAAATCGGCGTATATTTTTTACCGTTGTATTCAAAAGAGCTGACGTCTTTTCCAATGCCCATATCGAGTACAGAATTGTATTTGCTTTTCCAGTCGAAGTTGATGCCTTCTGGTGAACCCAAGCGCTCAATGATACTATTCATGACGCCGTTTAGTTGATTGAACAATTCGCCGTGATTGTAATTTTCCGAGCCATTTAAACCAGTATACACCTCATATGGTACAATACCAAACTTAGAAATGACCAACGGAGCATCGTGAAATGCGCCACCTTCACCAAAATTGATTTTACCGTCCATGCGGATGTACTTCTCAGCTTTCATTTCATAGGCCTTACGCACCACATACATTTCTGACAAGATGATTGGCTTTTTTGCGCCAAGACGCTGAATTTCAGATTCAAAAAAGCTCGTGGCAGAGAAAGACCAACAAGTTCCGGTCTGGCCCTGACTTTGAACTGGTGTGGCATCCAGATGAACAAGTTTCTTGAATTGATACTTACTGCCTTCTGCATTCGTGGTTTGGGCAAAAAGGATGGAGGTACTGATCCCGACGGATAGTAAAATACTGAAGATTTTTTTCATATTTAAAGATTAATTGTTGAGTACCCAACCTTGTAAACCACGCGCAGTTGCTTGCTGTTGGATATGTTGTAGTTCAGAAAGATTTTGTGCAGCTCCAGCACTAACTTTGGTCAGTGGACCATTTTGAATGAGCCTTGCTGCAAAGCCATCGCGTTCTAATTTTAGTTTCAAATTTTGTGCATTTTGAAAATTAGAAAAACAGCCTACGATGAAGTCATAGGACGCCGTCGACGCCGTTTCTGTTGGCGTGAAAGACTCAATATGAGTAGAAGATGTTGTCGGATTCAAGTTGTTTGCTTTTGGTTGAGCAGGTATTGCAACATACATCGGATAGCCTGTTTGCCACTCATAAGGTAAAACTTGAAATTTGTTGGTGGCTTCAAATTCAAGATTTGAAGTAGTTCTTGGCAGTATTTTGTGAAGTGTAAGACTTGATTTTTGGTAGGCCGGTGCAACTTGATGATGCATCGGGTTAAAATCTGTTGAAGAAAACAAACCAGATTGTAGGGCATTGGTTTGGGTTGGTATCCAAAAAGAATAAAAAGCAAGCGGTAAAAGACAAGCTGCAGCTGCAACTTTCGACCATTTAATTTTGGTTTCGGTCTGATTTGGCTTGAGTTCAATAATGGGCTCCTCTTCTTTAATTTCAATGGGCTTGCTTTCAAAATGCAGTTGATTTAAACCGTATGATGAAAGCAGTAAATTAAAAAAACGATCTTGTTCAAAGCTGATTTGGCCATCTATTTGACGAGAAAAAGTACCCAATTTGGCAAGTTTAATAGTCTCTCCTGAGCGCAATTGGCGCTGCAAAGCATCTGTATGAAGGGTTAACTGTGTTTTGGCGTCGTCGTAATAGAGCCCGTACTGCTTTGCGTATTCGGCCAAAAATAGACCGTCATCGGCGAGTAAAAAACGATTGAAAAGCAATGCTTTTTTCGGGGGGCTAATCAGGCCTTTATTGAAATCGAGCTCAGCGGCTACTTGCTTGGCAACAAAACCACCAAAACCGGGTACCACGACACAATTGTGTCGAAGTAATAATTGTATGATGGTATCTTCAAAACCCTGCATCTAACAAATTTACAAAAGTCTGAGCAGATTACAAAAAAGGCAGTACTTTTTCTACATCCTCTGGTACATCAATGTTCGGGGTTTCAATATGAGTCTGAACCAGTCGAATCTTATAGCCATAATACAACCAACGGAGTTGTTCAAGAGACTCCGCTTGTTCAAGTGAACAGGGCGCTAGACTAGCGATCTGTTTGAGTACAGCGCTTCTATAAGCATAAAGGCCGATATGTCGAAGCCATGGAAAATGATGCACTTTAGCGTAATGCATGTTTGGCACGGCACTTCGAGAGAAATAGATGGCATTTTGTTGGTGGTCGGCAAGTACCTTGATCCGATTGACATTCAGTAAATCGGATGGTGTAACATCAGGATGAACCAAGGTAGCAATTTGCACTGTCTTATCTAAAAAAGCACCGAGAAGTTGGTCGAGTTGCTCAGCAGAAACCAGTGGTTCATCTCCTTGTATGTTGATCACGAGCTCATAAGCTGGAAATTGCGACAGCACCTCAGCACAACGGTCGGTCCCACTTTGGTGTGTATTTTTCGTAAGTATCGCGTTACCACCAAAGCTTTCCACTTCGGCGATAATTCTTTGATCATCTGTCGCAACGACAAGTTTGTCAATCAATTGAGAACCACTGGCGCCTTCGTAGACGCGCTGTATCATTGTTTTGCCCTTGAGGTCAATAAGGGGTTTGCCCGGAAATCGGGATGAATCATATCTTGCTGGAATGATACCGAGTACTTTCATTAAAGTTTGACTTGAAGTTGGAGCATGAAAAGGCGAGGCGCTTGGATATCTCCCGGACGTGAGGTTACCTCTGCATTGAACAGGTTGTTGACAATAAAAGAAACGCGGTACTGCTCTTTGAGTAGATATGCAAAGCGGGCATCGAAAACCAAATTACCGCCATTGAATTGCTGACGGTAAGCTTTGAGCCCAGGAAGACTATACACTTCAGAAGTGAGCGACGGGTCGAGGTCGTCTTCAAAAACGCGGTCAATGTTGCGCATGAAACTGTTGTAACGCATGGAGGCACCAAAACTGATCTTTTGATAAGTGGCTTCAACGTCTGCCTTGGCTAAATGCTTAAAGCGGTATTTGAGCATATTGGTGGTTGTGTCCGAGAAATTGGCAACATACTGCGGGTTGCTATTGAGTGAAATTGGGTTCATGTAGGTATAGCCAATCAATGATACCAGTTCAACATTGCCGAGCTGACCAGCGGAATTAAAAGAAAGGTCCAGGCCAGAAATGCGCGCTTTTTCTGCATTTTGGGCTTGGAAACCCACCCAATCACTGATATTATATTGCCCACTGGTTAAGAATTCAATGTCTTCGGGCGATGGATTGAGGGGGTTCAGGGGTTGTTGAGTGATGGGATTGTAGTAAATAAAGGAGAATTCCATCATATTGCTGTATTGATTGACAAACAGCGCCATATCTATCATGGCTTTCCAATTGCCAATTTTGAAACCTTGTTTGATCCCTATTTCACCAGCCCATCCGATTTCTGGGCGCAACTCAGGATTCGGGAAAATGTTAAGCGCCCCGACAGATGTTTGGGTAAAACGCTCTGCCACACTAGGGTAGCGTATCCCTTGGCCAAAACTGGCGCGCAAATGAGTAAAGGGCTTGAGCGCGTAATGTAAGCCGGTGCGCAATACTGGATAAACCGGAACGGACAATGAATCTTTCCCCGGAAGCTGAAACTGAGAGTCGGGTTTGTTACCGTCCATCTCAAAATATTCTAGACGCACACCCGCGCTGAGGTCGAGTTTGTTTTTGTGGTATTCTAATTGCGAATAAGCCGCATAGTTTTGAGAATTGTGATTGCCAAAAAGTTCCGAATTAACTACATTTTGAATGGCTGTAATTCCTGTGCTAAGCGTACTTCCTTGTCCGAACTTATGCTGAAAGGTGTAGTCTGCATAAGATACAGTGGCCGCATTGCTTTGGCTAGGATTGCTAAGATTTTCATTGGAAACCCAATAAAGACGCGTTTTGAGCTGATGTAAGTTGTTGTTTTTGTCGATAAACTTGGCATAGGGATCTAAAAACAATCGTTGTCCAAAATTATAACTTACCGTTGAAACACCAGCTGTTGTATCTCCATAGCCACTTGGGGTATAACCGAGCGAGTCGTTTTGCCAAATGAGAAAGTTTCCAGTTTTTTGAACCTGAAAGTTATAACCAAGACCAGCCTTGAGCCGCTTATCTAGGATTGCTTTTGCATATATCGTTCCCGAAACCCGGCCGCGAAACTCCGACTCGCCGAGGCGATAGCCATCATTATGAAAGCCCGTAGTGGATAGGGTATATCCAAACCGTTTTTTTAGCGCGCTATGAAAAACCTCTAATTGTTGGTTCATGGGTGGTGTAGTCCACCATTTGAGTGAGCTGCGGCGAGGCGCTCCATATAAGCCGTATTGAACTTTTACTTTAGTGACCGGCGTTAGGGTAGGTTCTTTTTCGGCAAGTGCAATAATTCCATTGAGCGCTCCACTCCCGTAAAGAACAGAGGCAGCACCTTTCATAACCTCTACTTGGCTCGCTTGCTCCATTGGAATGGCGTTCCATTGGGTGTCACCGGCGTACCCAGATAACAAGGGCATACCGTTCCAGAGCAGAAGAACACGGCTCCCTGTGCCGTAGGCAAAGCCCGATCCGCCGCGAATAGAAACCTGTCCATCCATGGTGTAAACGCCTGGTGTTTGATCTACAGCTTGTTCTAAATCTGTAATGCCTTTGTTATCGATGAGCTGCGGACGTATAATTTCCATTGAAACGGGGATATCTTCAATGGCTTGTCGGCGCTTTCCGGCACTCACTACCACCGTTTTTTGATCCTGAACTTGTGCTTGCAAGACCACCTTTAAAGGTGCGCTTGGCACCTCTTGTAATATAATGGTATCCGAAATATAGAATGGTGCCTTTATCAATAATTGGATGGGTAAAGAGGCCGGGGTGAAGCTAAAATACCCATTTTGACTTTGAGTAGACGTACTACCTTTTATCGTAATTGAGGCATCCTCTATACGTGCATTAGTTTGCGCATCTAACACTTCTATTTGAAGCGATTGAGACCATAGTGTATGGCAACAAAAAAGAATGTAAACTAGAAGGTAACGCATGACATATTCTTAGCAGTTGTTTGCGAATTTAAGCGAAAAATACTTCTCGCGTATCAGTATTACTACTGAACGAATGGCTGTTGGTTCGTTCTAACTTTACCCGAAGCTACAAAAAAATGGAAAACTCAGATCATCTCTACCAAATTGCCTTTACTCAACTTCATGGAATCGGTCCGATTCGTGCACGGCGCATCCTCAAATTATTGGCGCATCCTCGCGATTTCTTTCAATTGAATTTATCCGCGCTGCAACAAACTACGAGCATCCCAATTGTTCAGCTCGAAAAAACGGATCGTACAGGCGCCTTACTTCGAGCCCAAGGGCAACTTCCTTATTTTGAAAAAGATCATTTTAGCTATCACTTTATTACAGACCCCACCTACCCTGCTCAGCTCAAACAATGCGTGGACGCCCCGCTTGGTCTATTTTACCGCGGTAGCCAAATCAATTGGCAACAAAAAAGATGTATTGCGGTTGTAGGGACACGACAACAAACAACCTATGGGAAAGAACTCGTTGCAAACTTTATTTCAGAATTACCCAAAGATATTTTAGTCGTGAGCGGCCTTGCTCAAGGTGTAGATGCAGAGGTGCACCGTCAATGCCTGCAGCATAGCATTCAAACCATTGGTGTCCTAGGCCACGGCATTGACCGAATTTATCCTGCATCTAATCGCAAACTTGCTTTAGATATGCTGGCAACTGGCGGCCTGCTCTCTGAGTTTCTAATTGGCACCAAACCTGACCGCATGCATTTTCCAATGCGCAACCGCATCATTGCAGGCCTCGCTGCTGCAGTTGTGGTCATTGAAAGCAATAAAAATGGTGGTTCGTTAATTACTGCAGAACTCGCAAACGATTACAACAGAGAAGTATTTGCCTTTCCAGGGTCAGTCCAACAATTGCAGTCAGAAGGCTGTCATGCACTCATCCAAAACCAACAAGCACATTTAATAACCTCAGCTAAAGATCTGCTCAAAGTCATGAATTGGACCAACACCCAACAAAGGCATTCGCTCGATGACCAACACAACCTTAGCAGCCTCCAAAAAGAGATCCTCAACCATTTTAAAACAAAAAATTCTTGGAGTATCGATGAACTCACGCATCGCACCAACTATCAAGTCTCGAGGGTCAGCAGTGCACTTTTTGAACTCGAATTAATAGGTGCTCTTCAAAATAAAGGTGCAAATCGGTATTTTTTGACTTTGTAATTTACAAAAGGTGCGTAACTTTGCAGCAGTTCATTAAAATAAACTTATTTAGAAAGGTGGAGGGACAGGCCCTAAGAAACCTTGGCAACCTCACATTTTTGTAAAGGTGCCAAATCCGATCCCTATTTGGGAAAAGATAAGTTGAAACGTGCTGTTTCTCCCTTTCGCCAAGCAAAATATGACCAACAGCGCACTACAACAAGCCATTGAGCAACGCATTCTCGTCTTAGATGGCGCCATGGGCACCATGATTCAACGCCATCAACTAGAAGAATTTGACTTCAGAGACGGCGCGTTTGAAAACCACGCAATGTCCTTGAAAGGCAACAACGATTTGCTTTCAATTACCAGACCCAACATCATCAAAGACATCCACCGAGCTTATTTAACAGCTGGAGCAGACATCATCGAAACCAACACTTTTTCAGGTACCACCATTGCGCAAGCTGATTACCACCTCGAAGACGCTGTTTATCAAATTAATTATCAGGGAGCCAAAATTGCCAAAGAAGTTGCTGACGAATTTACGGATAGGCCGCGCTTTGTTGCGGGCTCCATTGGGCCAACCAACAGAACAGCTTCCATTTCTCCAGATGTAAATGATCCCGGCTTTAGGGCCGTTAGTTTTGACGATTTAGTGTTGGCTTATGCCCAACAAATTGAAGCACTCATCGATGGAGGAGTCGATATTTTACTCATCGAAACCGTATTTGACACGCTGAATGCCAAGGCTGCTTTATATGCTTGTGATCAAGTTTTTGAAAAAAGAAAAATGCAGCTACCAATCATGGTTTCAGGAACCATCACCGACCAATCAGGCCGCACCCTTACGGGGCAAACAACAGAGGCTTTTTTGATTTCGCTCTCTCACATGCCATTGCTCAGTATCGGACTCAATTGTGCGCTCGGGGCCTCTATGATGCGCCCTTACCTACAAGTACTCAACGACAAAGCGCCATTTGCAGTAAGCGCACATCCAAATGCTGGCCTACCTAATGAATTCGGTCTATACGACGAAAGCCCTGCGGCAATGGCGGCTCAAATTGAAGAATTCTTACAAGAAGGGTTAGTAAATGTCATTGGTGGCTGCTGCGGAACAACACCCGAACATATCAGTGCCATTGCACAAGTAGCCGCAAAGTACACACCAAGAAAATGGAACCCTACAAATGCTTAAGTTAGCCGGCCTTGAGGCATTGGTCCTCACAGCACAAAGCAACTTCGTCAATATCGGAGAACGCACCAACGTTACAGGCTCAAGAGCCTTTTTGCGCATGATCAAAGATGGTGACTTCGAGGCAGCCCTTGCCGTTGCCCGAGAGCAAGTCGATGGTGGTGCGCAAATACTCGATGTCAATATGGACGAAGGCATGATCGACGGCAAAGCGGCCATGGTGCGCTTTTTAAATCTTTTAGCCGCTGAACCCGATATTGCGCGCATTCCTATTATGGTAGATTCCTCGAAATGGGAAATCATCTTGGCGGGGCTCAAATGTTTGCAAGGCAAGGGAATCGTTAATTCTATATCCCTCAAAGAAGGAGAAGCTAATTTTATTGCCCAAGCAAAAGAAATTATGCGTTTTGGAGCGGCTGTCATCATCATGGCCTTCGATGAAAATGGCCAAGCTGACTCCTATGAACGCCGCATCGAAATATGTGAGCGCTCTTACCGTATTTTGGTGGATACCGTTGGTTTTCCTCAAGACGACATCATATTTGACCCAAATATTTTTCCAGTTGCAACCGGAATGGAAGAACATGCCAATAATGCATTGGATTTCTTCCGCGCAACACAATGGATCCGACAAAATTTACCTGGTGCTCACGTAAGCGGAGGTGTATCTAATGTTTCGTTCTCCTTTAGAGGCAACAACAAGGTTCGAGAAGCCATGCACGCGGCTTTTCTCTATCATGCGACAGCGCACGGCATGGATATGGGCATCGTGAACCCAAGTATGCTCGAAATCTATTCTGAAATTGAGCCTGAATTGCTTGTGCGGGTAGAGGACGTTTTGCTCAACCGAAGAGCTGATGCTACGGAGCGCCTGCTCGAATTTGCAGATACCGTTAAAGGCGATGTCAAACAACAAACTGCCGACCTCACATGGCGCGAACAAAGCGTCGAAAAACGCTTGGCTCATTCTCTTATCAAAGGAATTGTAGAATTTATTGATGAAGACGTCGAGGAAGCACGACATACGGTAGAAAGACCTATTCAAGTCATTGAAGGTCCATTAATGGACGGGATGAACCAAGTAGGAGATCTGTTTGGTAGCGGTCAAATGTTTTTGCCACAAGTAGTGAAATCTGCTCGCGTCATGAAAAAAGCGGTTGCTTATTTGCTGCCGTATATCGAAGCTGAAAAAGATGGCAAGCAACAAGCGGCTGGCAAAATTCTGATGGCCACCGTAAAAGGCGATGTCCACGATATTGGTAAAAATATCGTCGGGGTAGTTTTAGCTTGTAATAATTACCAAATTATAGACCTTGGCGTTATGGTAGCGCCGCAGGTTATTATCCAAGCGGCTATCGACCAAAATGTAGATGCCATTGGTCTGAGTGGTCTGATTACCCCTTCTTTAGATGAAATGGTGCATTTGGCGAAAGAAATGGAACGCGCAGGCCTTACAATTCCTTTGCTTATCGGCGGAGCCACAACATCTAAGGTACACACAGCCGTCAAAATTGAAGCCCACTACCCATCAGGGGCGGTAATCCATGTTTTAGATGCCTCGCGTTCGGTAACTGTTGTTGAAAGCCTCCTCGGATCTAAAAAGCCGGATTTTTTAAGCAACCTTCGAGCCGATTATCAAAAAATCCGGGAGCATCACGCCAAACACCAAGCCGCTAAAGAACTGCTCTCTCTAGACCAAGCAAGAGCGAATGCGCTACAACTTGAATTCAACGATCAAACGATTGCTGTTCCGGCTCAACTCGGTGTTCAATTACATACACCATCTGTTAGCACACTCATTCCTTACATCGACTGGACACCCTTTTTTCAAACCTGGGATCTCCACGGTAAATACCCTCAAATCTTATCGGACAGCGTTGTAGGAGATGCTGCAAGTAAAGTATTTGAAGATGCCCAACACTTATTGACTCAAGTAGTCAAAGACGATATTTTAAAATGCAAAGGGCTGAGTGGTATTTTCCCAGCAAATGCAGTTGGCGACGACATCGAAATATACGACCCGAGTACGGGCGAGCTCGTGTATACACAAATTAGTTTGCGCCAACAGACCAAAAAGGTTGCGGGGCAACCAAATATGGCGCTGGCTGATTTCATTGCGCCAAAAAACAGTCAATTTCAAGACTACATTGGGGCATTTGTTGTTACGGCAGGGCTAGGTATCGAACATTATATTTCCGATTTTGAGGCCAAACAAGACGACTACAACTCCATCATGATCAAAGCGCTCGCTGATCGACTTGCCGAAGCTTTTGCCGAATACCTTCACGAAGTAGTGCGCAAAGAAACCTGGGCCTATGCTCCAAAAGAAACCTTAGAAAACCATGCGCTTATAGCAGAAAAATACCGTGGTA
>JALRJE010000086.1 GCA_023268965.1 Crocinitomicaceae bacterium | reverse complement strand
AACGCAAACGTAACAGGTGCTTCGAATCAAACTAGTGCATCTGCAACAATTAGCCAGACCTTAACGAATACTTCAAATACTGTTCAAACAGTTGTTTACACAGTAACTCCAATCTCTGGAACATGTTCAGGAGCTACCTTTACGGTAACGGTTACTGTGAATCCAACACCAACTGTAACGCCTCAAGCGGCAACAATTTGTTCTGGAACAGCATTTAGTGTTGCTCCTACAAATGGTTCAGGTAATATTGTACCTACCGGAACAACTTATTCTTGGTCTGCTCCTTCAGCGATTGTTGGAATCTCTGGTTTAGCTTCTGGAAGCGCTCAAGCTACAATCGGAGGCACTTTGACAAACGCTACGGCAGCTCCAATTAATGTTACATATGTGGTAACGCCTACAAGTGGTTCATGTGTTGGTTCATCATTCAACGTTGTGGTTACGGTTAATCCAAGTCCAGCTATCACTAACATGACTGCTACTATTTGTTCAGGTTCTGCATTTACTGCTGCTCCGGTTAACCTTACCAACGGGGTGGTTCCAACAGGAACAACATATACTTGGACAGTTGCTGCCAATGCCAATGTAACAGGCGAATCAGCAGTTTCGACCGCTTCAAATAATATTTCTCAAACTTTAACGAATGCAACGGTTAATGCAGAAGTAGTTACTTATACAGTAACGCCTACTGCTAATGCTTGTGCTGGCGCTACGTTCACTGTAGCTGTAACGGTTAATCCAATTCCAGTAATCGCAAACAAGACTGCAACTATTTGTTCTGGAACTACATTTACAGTTGCTCCAGTAAACGGAACGGACTTAGTTCCAACCGGAACAACTTACACTTGGACAGTTGCTGCTAATGCTAACGTAACAGGTGAGTCTGCAGTTGCCACGGCTCAAAACTCCATTTCACAAAACCTAATCAATACATCGAGTACAGTAGAAACAGTTGTTTATACAGTTACGCCTTCATTTGGAGGTTGTGATGGCGCAACGTTTGAGATTGAAGTAACCGTGAATCCTACGCCTTCTATTATTACACAAGTAACCAACGCTTGTTCTGGTTCTGGTTTTGCATTAAACCCTTCAAATGGTTCTGGTAATATTGTACCGTCAGGAACAACTTACACTTGGAGTGTGGTGGACAATCCTAATGTACTTGGAGAAACCAATGCCAATACAGCTCAAACTTCAATTGCTCAAACTTTAGTAAATAACTATACTACCGCACAACAAGTTGTTTATACTGTTACGCCAACGTTTAATGGTTGTGTTGGTGCTCCGTTTACGTACACAGTAACCGTCTCTACACCTGTTCAGGTTGCTGCGCTTACTGGTGCAACAAACATCTGCTTAGGTGCCACAACCCAATTGGCAAGTGCAACTACTGGCGGTGTTTGGACTTCTTCTAACACTGCTGTGGCAACTATTTCTGCAACAGGTGTGGTAACCGGTCTAACAACGGGAACAACGACTATATCATATACTGTTACGAACAGTGTAGGATGTACAGGTGTTGTAACGGCTAACGTCAACGTTAATGCATTACCAGTGGCAACGATTACACCTTCTGGCGCAACGACTTTCTGTGACGGTGGATCAGTAACACTTACAGCGTCAACAGGCAATTCTTACCTATGGTCTAATGGATTACAAACGTCTTCAATAACAGTAAGCACCGCAGGTGACTACAGTGTACAAGTGACCAATGCTGCAGGTTGTGTAACTACCTCAGCACCGATTTCCATTGTTGTAGATGCTCTGCCTTCTGCTACAATTACAGCAAATGGTCCAACAACATTCTGTCAAGGTAGCTCAGTGACGCTTACTGCAAGTTCAGGCGCTGCTTATGCATGGTCTAATGGTGCTACAACAGCTTCAATTACAGTAAATGCTTCTGGTAATTATTCTGTTACAGTAACTAATGCAAGTGGTTGTTCCGCAACTTCTGCTTCTGTAGCCGTAACCGTTAATACTTTACCAATTGCAAACATCACCTCTTTGAACGGAAACACCTTCTGTCAGGGCGGGTCAGTTACTTTGGTTTCTTCTGCTGGAGCTTCTTATGCGTGGTCTAATGGACTTACCACACAAAGTATTGATGTTACTTCAACCGAAAACCTTACTGTAACAGTAACAAATGCAAATGGCTGTTCAGCAACATCTGCACCTTATAGTGTAACAATGAACCCTGCACCTGTCGCAACGATTACAGCTAATGGAGCTACGACATTCTGTCAAGGTGGTCAAGTAACCTTAACTGCTCCAGTTGCTGCTGCTTATCAATGGAATTCAGGTGAAACTACCCAGAGTATTGTTGTTAACGTTGACGGCCCATCTACTGTCACTATTACAGATGCTAATGGATGTTCTTCAACATCTGCAATTACTAACGTAACTGTCTTACCAACGCCAACTGTTGCTGCTATAGCCGGTGCTAATCAAGTTTGTGTTGGTTCTACTTTAAATTTAACTAATGCAACGGTAGGTGGAATTTGGTCATCTTCCGATGTATCCTTAGCCACAGTTACTTCAACAGGCACTATCAATGCTTTGGGTGCTGGAACTGTAACAATCAACTATGCTGTTACCAACGCATCTGGTTGTACAACAACAGCTTCTTTGGTATTGAATGTGAATGATCTTCCAAATGTTTTACCGATCACTGGTGTGAATAACCTTTGCGTAGGAACGCAAGTAGGATACGCTAACGGTGTAGTTGGTGGAACTTGGTCCTCTAGCAATGTTGGCATTGCCGATGTTGCAGCCAATGGCGTTATTACCGGTATTAGTGCAGGAACAGCTACTATTTCATATACAATTACGAATGCTGCGGGTTGTAGTTCAACTGTAACCAAAGTGGTTACTGTCAATGCACTTCCTGTACCAACGATTGTAGCAAATGGTCCATTGACCTTCTGTGACGGTGGATCAGTAGTTCTTACAGCCGCTGGTGGAACATCATATGCATGGTCTAACTCCACAGCTACAACACCTGCAATTACAATAACTAATTCAGGAACTTACACAGTAACTGCTACTAATGCAAATGGTTGTTTTGGGACAAGCTTACCTGTTACAGTTAACGTCTTGGCACTACCAAGCGCAGCTATTGCCACTTCAGGTTCAAATATATGTTTAGGCAGTACCACTACATTGACTGCTTCTGGTGGTGTTTCATATGCATGGTCAAATGGCGAAACTTCAGCTACAACAGTTGTCAATGCTTCGAACAGTTATTCTGTAATAGTGACTGGTGCAAATGGTTGTACAAATACTGCGACAGAGGTGGTTACTGTTAATGCCAATCCTGCGGTGGTGGTTACACCAACTGCTCCATTGACATTCTGTCAGGGTGGTTCTGTAACCTTAAACGCAACAGGTGCTGCTAACTATGTATGGAGTGAAGGAACAATTGGTTCTTCAATAACCGTTACACAAAGCGGTACTTACTATGCTCAGGGTACCAACGCAGCTGGTTGTACTTCTAACTCTGCAGTGTTCACAGTAAATGTATTGCCTACTCCAGTAGTAGCAGCCCTAACTGGTGCGAACACGGTATGTGAAGCTTCTACAGTTACTTTGAGTTCAGCAACTCCAGGTGGTGTTTGGTCTACTTCTAACAGCTTCATCGCTAACGTAGATAACGCAGGCGTCATCACTGGTATGAATGCTGGTACTGCAGTAATTACTTACACGCTTTCTAATGGTGCTTGTAATTCAAGTGTTTCTGCTTCAGTAACAGTATTAAACAGCCCTGCTACCCCAGTTATTACAGCTGGTGGTCCAACGACGGTTTGCCCGAACGAAACAGTTCAGTTATTCTCTTCAAATGCTCCTAACTACCAATGGAACTCCGGTCCACAAACCGATAATATCTTGGTAACTCAAAGTGGTTCATACACAGTTACTGTAGTAGGTTCAAACGGATGTGCTGTGACATCATTACCAATGACTGTTACCATCGGTGACGACGTTGCGCCTATCATTGTTGCGCCTATCAACGTAAATGTTAATCCTAACTTAGGATGTACTGCAGTTGGTGTTGCACTTGGTACGCCTGTAGTTTCTGACAACTGTACGGTTGCTTCAGTAACGAACAATGCACCGTCTCTCTTCCCAATTGGTACAACGACCGTAACATGGACTGTAACCGATGCTTCTGGTAATACCGCAACAGCTACACAACTAGTTAATGTGGTAGATCAAGTTGCTCCTGAGGCTACTGCTCCTGCAGATGTAACAGTCAATACAAATAACTTCTGTGATGCAACCGGTGTAAACCTAGGATCACCAGAAGCTACCGATAACTGTACAATCGCTTCTATTGCCAATGATGCTCCTGCTAGCTTCCCAATCGGAACAACAGTGGTAACATGGACAATTACAGATGCAACTGGTAACTTTACTACTGTTACACAAAATGTAACGGTAATAGACACTGAAGCTCCTGTAGTGGTTCTTCAAAGTGCAGCGGTTCAGCTCGATGCAAATGGCTTCGGTGTACTTTCTTTTGAAGCGATCGACAACGGATCTTCTGATAACTGTGGTATTGCAGCGGTGAGTATTGATCAAACAACATTTGATTGTTCTCAAGTTGGTTTCAATACAGTTACAGTAACCATTACTGATAACAGTGGTAATCAATCAGTAGGCACTGTAGTGATCAACGTTATTTCTTCTGATGCATGTGGAAGTGATAATATTGCTGGACCAAACGTTCCAGATGCATTTACACCAAACGGAAACAGCATCAATGACACATGGGTTATCCCAGGTCTTGAAGGATACAACACCAAGCAAATGGCAGTTTATAGCCGTTACGGAACACTTGTATATTACAGCGCAGCTTATGCTAATGACTGGGACGGAACACTAATGGGTAATGGAGTGGCAGTTCCTGACGGAACATACTACTACATCTTAAACCTAGATGGTGGCAAACAAATGGCTGGTTACGTTTATATCAACCGAGTAAAACAATAGTAATTCATTGACCAATTACGTTATGAAAAAGACAAATAGCATTCTTATTGCAATAGGTGTAGTTCTAGCAAGCTTTCAAGCGCTAGGGCAAGACCCAAACTATCGTCAAAACCAATTTAACGCTTTGATGCTGAATCCAGCTCAGGCAGGTGCAAATGGTTACAATGACATTACTACCTTGGCTAATTCGCAATGGACTGGTTTACGTGGTGCGCCAACAACCATGACCTTATCTGGCAACTTCAATATCCTAAACAACTTTGGTATTGGTGTAACTTTGTTGCAAGATGAAACAGGCCCAGTTAAGTCTACACAGTTTGCGGTCAACGGCGCATATCACCTTAAGTTGAATGAATCTTGGAAGGTTGCTTTGGGTGTTCGTGCAATTGCGGGCAATACAGCTGTAAACCTTACAGATCTTACGACAAACGAAGCCTTAGATCCAGATATGTTAACCAACATGTCGACTGGCTTGCAGTTCAATGCTGGTTACGGAATTTTGGTATACCATAAGAATGTATACTTTGGTTTTGCTCGTCCAAGAGTAGGAAGCTTAGACTTCATTGATCGTGACATGAGCCTCTTTGTTGAGAATCGTGGAGGTTACCTCGGTTATGTTGGTGGAACTGCAGCAATGGGTTCTACATGGAGCTTGCGTCCGAATGTTGTGGTACGCTACATGGATGGTTTGCCATGGACGGTCGATATGAATGCAATTTTTACCAATAAAAATGGACTTGACGTTGGCTTGAACTGTCAATTGAATAGTGCAATTGGTGCAATTGTCGGTTATGAGTTCGATTCACGTTTCTACGTTGGTTACTCGTACACGTATCCGCTTTCGAACATGAGTCGTGTTGCTAATCAGTCTCACGAGGTTGCATTGCGTTACAAATTCAATAATAATAGTCGTTGCCAGGGTCCACGCTTCTTCAATTGATATAGCTCTTTCTTATGCGTTATTTATCGCTAGTATATTTTGCAGTTCTAACACTGTTTGTTTCTTTTGCACAACAAGACGTTTTGCTTTCCCCTGCTTGTTTCAATACCAAGCAAGATGACTTTGGGGTGCGTCAGTTTGCAGGTGACCTCTACGTGCTCTCTGCTGCAATCAATGCTTGTGATGAAGTCGATATGGATGAGTTTGCACAAAAGCCTTTTTCGGATTTATACAAAGTCGATAGCTGTTCTTTGACGCCAGCAACGCTGTTAAGCGCAGAAACTGGTGCTTCAATGTTTATCAGTACTTGTTTTTATGATGGTCCCATCTCTGCAAATAAAGCAGGAGATCTCTTATTTTTCACGAACAACTACGGTTCTGACAAAAATGAGAAGCTCACTATTTACTACACGACAAAACAAGCAAATGGCCAGTGGACAAAACCAACGGCTTTTGTCTACAATAATGATAAGTACAATGTTACGCATCCATTCTTAGATGAAGCCAACGGTATGTTGTATTTTGCTTCAGACATGGCTGGTGGTTTAGGCGGCATGGATATCTATCGTTGTACCTTTCAAAATGGTAAGTTTGGGCAGAAAGAATTGGTTAGAGGGGTGAATACAGCACTTAATGATGTTTTCCCTTTTGTGCATAATAACAACTTATATTTCTCATCTCAAGGTCACAATAGTCTTGGTGGATATGATTTATTCAGTCTCACCAACCTAGAGGTAACGAATATGGGAGCTGTTTTCAACACGCCATACGACGACCTTGCTATTATGTTTATAGATGATAAACATGGATATATAACAAGTAACCGCCAAACTACAGGCGAAACCGACGACATATTTGCATTTGAGTTGCGCGATCGTTTCTTAGATAAGCAAATTGAATATGTGGTTAATGACAAAAAAACTTTAGTGCCCTTGTCAGGTGTGACAATTCGAGTAGTCGAAGATTCTACTGGTTTTGAGCTGCTTACTGCTACCACCAATGATTTCGGACAGCTACTCCAAACCCGCGATTCACTCCTTATTGAAAGCAAGCACCGCTATAAAGTCTATTTAGAGAAAGAAGGGTATGTTTCTAAAGAAGTTTTCTTTGACTTCGAAGTTCTAGACTCTACTGTTGTTAGCGTTCGTGATTTAGCTGATATCGATCTTGAGCCGCTTTCTTTGGAAATGGAAATTACTTCTTTATTGGGCTTGAAGTCCATTTATTATGATTTTAACAAAGCTGATCTCAGATCTGATGCGATTATCGAACTCGATAAAATCGTAGGTTTTATGAATAAATATCCTAAAATCGAAGTTGAACTTGGCTCACATACAGACTGCAAAGGTGGAATAGACTACAACCAACGCTTGTCTGAGAAACGTGCTAAGTCTGCTGCAGATTACATCAAGTCAAGAATTTCCAATGCGGAGCGTTTGACCTCCGTGGGCTATGGCGAGTCTCAACTTAAGGAAGCATGCCCTTGCGAAGGCCGCGTTCAGTCTGTTTGTTCAGATGAACAACACCAGTTGAATCGTAGAACGGAATTCATTATTAAGTCTTTGAAAGTTTCTACCCAAGATTCAGGCTTGAAGTAAAATGTCGGTTTCCAAGTTGCCTAATGTTGGTACGACAATATTCACAACAATGTCGGCACTGGCTCATGAGCACGGAGCCATTAATCTAGCACAAGGTTTTCCTAATTTTCCAATTGACCCACTCCTTCAAGAGCAACTCTTAAAGGTCGCTAGGGAGTCAGTGCATCAATATGCGCCATTGCAAGGTCTACCTACCTTGCGTGAAAAGATTTGCAATCTGGTAGCCAAACAATATGGTCGTTCAATAGGAGGCCAAGAGGTCTTAATTACCGCAGGAGCTACCCAAGCAATTTTCACGGCCATCCAAGCTTTAGTTTTTCCTGGTGAGGAAGTCATCATCCTAGACCCTAGCTATGATTGCTATGAAGCGCCGGTTCTTTTAGCAGGAGCCAAAGCAATACGCATTCCTTTAACAGATAGTTTTGAGCCAAACTGGTCTTTGATAGAGGCCAAAATGACGCAGAAAACTAAATTACTTCTCATTAATAATCCGCACAACCCAAGCGGAAAGGTTTGGTCAAGTGCTGATTTTGATGCTTTAGAAGGCATTATGTCGCGTTTTCCAAATTTGTTATTGCTTTCTGACGAAGTGTATGAATTTATTGCTTTTGAAAAGGGGCATCAGTCCATTCATGAAAGAAACACAATTCGAGATCGTGCGCTTATTGTATCATCTTTTGGTAAGACGTTCCATATTACCGGCTGGAAGGTGGGTTATGTGGTTTGCTCTGATTTCTTAATGAAAGAGTTGTTAAAGGTGCATCAGTTTTTGGTCTTTTCAGTGAATAGCGTCGCACAGGCCGCTTTGGCAAATTACCTCGATTTAGTCGATGTCAATGAGCTGAGCAAATTTTATCAAGATAAAAGAGATTTTTTTAGACAAGGTTTAAAGAACAGTCGTTTTGAATTGTGGCCAGCTGAAGGCAGCTACTTTCAAGTTGCAAATATTCGTGGCATCTCAACACTTTCTGATCTTGAATTTTGTTGTGAATTAACGATCAAACATGGCGTTGCAGCAATACCTATCTCTGTCTTCAATGCGGATGTGAAAGATCAGGGTTTGATCAGGTTTTGTTATGCAAAAACGACAGAAACACTTCAAGATGCAATAGAAAAGTTATGCAAGATTTAACGGTAGCCTTCTTACAGTTCGATCAAGTTTGGCAAGACAAGCAAGCGAATTATTCTCGCATTGCGTCTTATTTTCAAGCGCGGCAATCCATAGATTTGGTTTTATTGCCAGAAATGTTTCATACAGGTTTTTCTATGCAAGTTGCGTTAGCTGATGACTGGCTTGAGTCAGAAGGGTTAGCATTTTTAAAGGCGCTCGCTCATCAAAATGACTTTTCAATTTATACGTCTTTAATGGTTCAAGACGATGGCCTGTATTTCAATAGAGGGGTACTTATAGCGCCAAATGGTAATGTTCAAATTTATGACAAGCGCAAAGCATTTGGTTTAGGAGGTGAAGATTTATATTTTTCCCCTGGCGTGAAAGAAAGTATTGTTTTGCTCAAGGGCTGGAAAATTAATTTACAAATTTGTTACGATTTGCGCTTTCCTGAACTGGTTCGGAATCGGATTACGGATGACGCTGAAGCCTATGATTTGCTATTGTATGTTGCCAATTGGCCTCAAAAGCGCATTGCACACTGGGATGCCTTACTTCAAGCGCGTGCTATTGAGAATCAATGCTATGTTGTGGCTTGCAATCGGGTGGGTATTGACGCAAACCAGCTCGTTTACAACGGGCGCAGTCAGGCCATAGATTTTTATGGATCTTACTTAAGCGGACCCCACGAACAAGAAGGTTTATTCGTTGTTAGCTTATCTAAATACGCTCTAGCTGAGGGCAGAAAAAGCCTGCCTTTTTTGAAGGATGCATAGAATTCGTTATCTTTAAAATCTAAATCAACTTAAATGAAAAAACTATTACTCTTTGTCAGCGCTCTTGCAACTGTAGCTTATGCTCAGAAGGCTCCGCGCATTCAGTCTTTCCAAGACTTAGTTAAAGCACCTAAAGAAGGCGTTCAAGGCATCTCCAACGAAAAGATACTCGGTATAACACTATGGTCTGATGACTTCTCTACCCCTGCCAACTGGACCATCGACAACTCAGGTCAGAGTGGCGTTGAATTTGGTTGGAATATCAATAATACAAGTGAAGGTTGGTGGTCAGCTAATGGCATCAATTCTACTTCAGGTGGTAATTCTGCCGAGCTCGTCAATGGCGATGCCCAAGCCGGCACACAAGCATTGGGTGTTACGTATACGCTAACTACAGCCCAACCAATCGATATCGCCGCATTAGGTGGTAACAATCAAGTGTCTTTACAATTTGAGCAGTACGGAGCGCGTTTCAATGACCTTCAAGAAATTCAAATTTCTACAGACGGCGTCACATTTACAACGGTTGGTAACAACCTAGATAAACCCGTATTATCAGCCGCTGGCGGATCAGCTTATACCAATCCAGATTTAAAAATCATCAATTTAGCTACTTTCTTGTCGGCTAATCCGAGCCCAATCTGGGTGCGTTTTTCCTGGACAACTAATTTTCCGGGTTCGGCAACTAGTCCAAATGTTTGGATTACCTATGGCTGGTACATCGACGATGTTAAAATTGTGACCAACCCAACCAACGACCTTTCTGTAACCGGAAGTTATTGGGGTTCATTAGGTTTACCTTATTACCAAATTCCTGACGAACAAGTTACAGAGATAGAATTTTCTGCAGATGTATTCAATGGAGGCATCAATACGCAGAATAACGTCACATTGAATATCAATGCCAACAATGGCGCTTGGACGGGTTCTTCTGCTCCAGAGAGTATTGTCTCTTTAGATACTGCTGTTTTAGAATTGGCCACATTCTACACACCACCTGCAACACCAGGGGCTATCTCTATTACACGCACCATTACCGCAGACTCTACCGACGACATTCCTGCAAACAACGCTATTGCCAATATCGACTTTACCGTTACTGATTTTATCTATGCTCGTGACAAAGGAACGCCATCTGGCAGCACCTCAAACGGCACCGATGGTTTTGAAGTAGGTAACCTATTCGATATCTTCCAAGACCAAACACTCAAAGCAATCAATGTACGCCTACCAGGTGGTGCATCAGGAGCAACTGTCGGAACCGAAATCTTCGTTAAAGTGTACTCAATCGACGCTACTACCGGCGACTTCCTTTTTGAATCAGAATCAGCACCACTTACTTTAGCGGCCAATAATCTAGGAACGAACCTCGTTATGGAGCTCGAACCTTTTATCGATGTTTTTGCAGGCACTACCTATTTAGCTGTCGTTGGTGCTTATTCGGCAGGTCTTCGTGTTTCCAATGCAGGCCAATCAGAACCGCAAACGTCTTTCTTTCTTGATTTGGCAGACAACACATGGTATTATACCACCAGTACACCAATGGTTCGCATGAATTTTGATCCAATTTTGAGCGTAGCAGAACAAACAGAGATTACTCAGGCTGTTGTGCTACCTAACCCAACAACTGCAAATGCTACCTTGCGTTTTGACTTACAAAATACCACCGATGTAACTGTTTTAGTAACAGATGTATCTGGTAAAATCATGCAAAACAGTAGCTTCAATCAATTAGCAGCTGGTGCACAAGAAATCACGCTTGCTGCCGAACAATGGGCAGCTGGTATTTACACAGTGCGTATTACTTCGAACGGCCAAGCCTTGACAAAGAAATTTGTAAAGCGCTAAGCAAATCATTCCAAACTAAAAAGCCGGGCAACCGGCTTTTTTTATGCTTCATGACTTTTGAATACGGATATATAGGTTTGTTGTTGGCAAGTTTTCTTGCTGCAACGCTATTGCCGGTAGCTTCTGAGCTCCTCTTAACAGGCATGCTGGCTTTGGGCTTTGATCCAATATTTTGTATTGGCGTGGCTACCTTAGGTAACACCCTCGGAACCTGGTTTAATTACGGAATTGGTTATCTTGGCAATCCAAAATGGTTAGAGAAGGTGGGCGCTAAACCTGCCGCTATTGAGCGCTGGCAGGCGCAAATACAGCGATTTGGAAGTTCGATGGCATTGCTTTGTTGGCTGCCTTTAATTGGCGATATAATTGGCATAGCACTTGGCTTTTTTAGAGCCCCTTTAGTGCCAACCTTTTTGTTCATGGCCTTAGGTAAATTCCTGCGCTACCTACTTGTTTGGGTTGCTTACTCCTTATGGTAAGATTTTAAATATTGCTCAAAAGGATCGCGGCGCTCGATTAAATCAGAACGGTTTGCTTTGATACTGATATCAGGTTCAATGGCATTTAATACCGGCTCTTGAATGTGGTAAGGGGTAAATTTAAGCGTTGACACCATGACATCGATTTTAGAATGGCGAAGCGTTATAATCGCTGGGTTGCCGAAGGTGCCACCCATGCCACCCATACAGGGTGTTCCTAATATTAGTCCTCTTTCAATGTGCTTGAACCAAGCGGCAAATAATACTGATGCAGACATCGAGTTCCCATTTAACACCAAATTACAGGTTCCTTTGTAGGTGAAATTTTGGTTATTTTGAGGTAGGTAGTCATATAAGATGTTGTGGGTAGCGCCTTTCGGAAGCAGATAGAAATCATATTCTTTAGAGATAAGGCCGTTCGGATAGACATTTTTAGCACGGTTTTCGAATTGAGTTTGTTGTAAAGGACTTAATTGTGAAAAACGGTCGAAGTCACTACGTTTGTAGAGATAGTTAGTTTTTACAGATACCTTCTTGGTATTTACATAGCTGAAGAGGTACTCTTCGGCACGCAATTGCCCACCGAGGTTATTGCGCAGGTCAATATATACCGACTGGCAATTTCTTGACGCGACTTGTTCAAAGAACGCATCAATCTTTTTTTTAAAAACAGCTTGTGAAAGCGGCTGAAAAGATTCAACGACGAGTATACCATTGTTGTTTTGGTCGAAATAAGAATACACTTCATCGTTGGCTTTGCTCATAAGACCGGATAGCAAATAACGCCAAGAACTACTGAAGTCAATTTCTTTGGCGAGCGTATCACCTTCTGTGTTCACCATAAGGACCCGAGCACTTTTGTCTTTTTCCATGCTCATTGACAAAAGGTTGTATACGATGCTGATGTACTCACAAGCAATTTCATGTTTTGCAGCTATAGCATCTCCTTCGATTAAACTCAATTTAAGGGCATAATCATAGAGTTGATTGATCGGAAAAGAATCGATTTGAACCAGCTCTGCACCAATTTCAAAATCTTTATTAAAAGAGGAGCTTACAAAAAATTGATCGTCAATATTTTCTACAAAAAAAGGCAGGACTTTCGTTCTTAAATTGGTATTGTAGAGAAATTGTTTGGGGTTAATGGCTGTGTGAGAATCTTTTAAAACGGAAAGATAAGTATTGATGACAATTAGAAATTCAAATAAGTTTAATGGATTTTGGATTGCTGTTTTAGCTTGGCGATATGCTGCACTGAGCGCGTTGATATCAACGTAGTAGGTGGGGTTGGGGTGTGTTTCAAGGATGTGTTTGTGCAGTTGTGCAAGGTCGGCTTGCATGACCTCTGGGCATATTATACTTTGAGCGAGCAGTGCCTTCTTTGGCTCAAAAGCATCTTGGCAATTTTGGGCCATACCCGAAGTGCAAAGCAAATAAATAAAAGCAAAAGAAGTCAGAAATCGCATCTATGATATACGAGATTGTTATAATTTTGTTCGACAATGAGAAAGCTAAAATTACTTATTTCTTTTCTGACTTTTATACTGATGTTGCTTGCCTGTGAACAGCCAGATCAAGCGCAATGCGCTTGTTTTGAACAGGCGCAAAAAGTGAATCGTTTGTCCAATGTTATTTGGTCTTCAAGTGCCACGCATCAAGACACCCTTTTGCTAAAGGCAGCACTACAAAAGAAAGACAAGCTTTGTAAAAAACTTGAGCAAAGTGCACCTGAAGCACTTCTAGATTTAAAAAAAGCATGTCAGTAGAGCAAAACCAAACGCCAACCGTACTCATAGCCGGCGGATCCGGCCTTATTGGATCAGCACTCACCCAGCATTTTGAAGCGCGCGGTTTTAAGGTCTTTAAACTCACAAGAAGCGCCACCCAAGCCAACCACCTCTTTTGGGACCCCAAAGCCAAGCAAATCGATACTACCCAACTCGATCAAATCGACGTGCTCATCAATTTAGTAGGTGAAAATATAGGCTCCAAACGCTGGACCCTAAAGCGCAAGGCGCAAATTTTGTCTTCGCGGGTGCAAAGCACTCATTTTTTGTCTTCCCTGATTCCACAAATGACCAATCTACAATATTACATTGGTGCATCTGGGGTCAATTGCTATGAAAACTTGTCAGGAAAAGTATTTACAGAGGAAGATACATACGGAACTGATTTTTTAGCAACAGTTGTTAAGGAGTGGGAGGCAGCTCATGCATTAGTTCTCAAGCAAGTACCAGGTTCAATTTTCCGCATCTCTATGGTTCTTGCTGCTCATGGTGGCTCGCTTCAACTCATGAAATTACCCATATCATTGGGTATTGGGTCGCCGATCGGTACCGGCAAGCAAATCAATCCTTGGATTCACCTTGACGATCTTTGCAGGCTTTTGCTTTTTGCAGTCGAGCAGAAATTACAAGGCACTTACAATGCGCTTGGCAACTATGACACCAATACAGAAATGACCCAACTGCTTGCCAAATGGCTCAGACGCCCCCTAATTCTTCCAAAAATTCCTGCCTTCGCGTTGCGTTTGCTTTTGGGTGAACGCGCTATTTTGGTGTTGTCAGATTTGCGTGCGAGTAATGAAAAAATCAAGCAGACAGGTTTTTCTTTTCAATATTCTACATTAGATAGCGCATTTGAGTCGTTCTTTAAGAAGGGCTAACATTCATTTCACATTAGGACCTTATTTTCACGCAATTACTTTTTCAAAATGAAAAAGTAGTAAATTCAAAAAAAATCGCGGATGAGAAAAATGGAAAAAATTTTCGTGCTAGATACCTCTGTTCTACTGCACGACTTCGATGCAATTGTCAATTTCAAAGAACATTTTGTAGCGATCCCAATAACTGTTCTAGAAGAACTCGATAAGTTCAAAATTGGCAATGACACCAAGAATTTTTCTGCACGAGAGGTCATTCGTTTTATTGACAAGTTATCCGGAAGCGGTTCCTTGCAAGAATGGATAGCCTTGGGAAAAGGGCTGGGTAAATTTCGGGTGGTCATGGATGAACAACCAGATGGCCTGAATGCAGAAAAGGTCTATGCTATGGGTAAAAACGACCATAAAATCATCAATGCAGCCCTCAGGCTCATGGAACTCGAGCCAAAACGCGTCGTTATTTTGGTCACCAAAGACATCAATTTGCGCATCAAGGCCAAAGCGCTAGGGGTCGTTGCCGAAGATTATCAAACTGGCAAGGTAGATGCCGCAGATATTCAAACCGTGGGCAAATACGGTGTAGAAGGTATTGACGCGGAGGTCATTAGAGAAATATTTACCCGAGGTAGCATTGAAGAGAACGGGCTTTTGGGCGATAAAAAAGAAACGAATGGCTATTATATTTTAAAAAATGGCAAAACGTCTTCCTTGGCTTTTTATAACCACCATTCAGATCAGATTGAGCGCATTGAGAAAGAATTCGTCTATGGCATTAAACCTAAAAATGCTGAACAAGCGTTTGCATTTCATGCGCTATTAAATACAGATGTAAAGTTAGTAGCCATGCAAGGAGTGGCCGGTACTGGTAAAACCTTATTAGCTTTAGCGTCTGCACTGGAACAAAATAAGAAATTCAATCAAGTAATTCTAGCCCGTCCTTTGGTTCCTCTTTCCAATAAAGAAATTGGTTTTCTTCCTGGCGATGCCGATGACAAAATAGGTCCTTACATGGAGCCACTTTGGGACAACCTCAAGTTCATTAA
Source organism: Crocinitomicaceae bacterium (assembly GCA_023268965.1). GTDB lineage: Bacteria > Bacteroidota > Bacteroidia > Flavobacteriales_D > Crocinitomicaceae > UBA952. The sequence goes on along the minus strand of JALRJE010000086.1, from coordinate 12,813 downwards.
ATCACAATTTGGCGAAAACGAAAAAAAGTACAAGGCCATTTTAGAAATGGAACAGACCAAGCGTATCGTTATTACGCCATTAGCGTTTATTCGCGGCCGAAGCTTGAGTAACATTATGTTTATTATTGACGAAGCTCAGAATTTAACGCCCCATGAGGTCAAGACGATCATTACGCGTGCAGGCGAAAACACCAAGATAATATTTACCGGTGATGTCCATCAAATAGATACCCCGTATTTAGATGAAAATAGTAACGGCTTGGCTTATTTGATTGACCGCTTGAAAGGGCAGCCTTTATTTGCGCATGTGCGCTTAGAAAAAGGCGAGCGTTCCGAATTAGCCAATTTGGCAAACGATTTACTTTAAGCGGAGGAGTTCGCCACAATAAAGTGTTTTCTCAGTCAAAGACTCGAGGTAAAGCGCCTCGTGTGTGGCTTTGAGTGTAGGAAAATACATTGCTGCTAATTCAGTCAAAAGACTAGCTTCGATAGAAGGTGAATAGGTATTGAGGGTGAGGTGGCCATTAGGGCTAAGAATTTGAGCGCAAGCTGAGAAAAGCTGATCTATCTTGTCTTCGAGTTTCCATTTTTCACCTTTGACACCGTTCCCCCATGCGGGCGGGTCCATTAAAATATAGTTGTACTGATTGCCACGGCGCGCTTCTCTCTCTGCAAATTTGAGGGCGTCTTCAAGTACCCAGTGTATGTTAAGCAAGCGGCTTGCATCCATATTTTGGCGCGCCCAATTTAAAATTGATTTTGAGGAGTCGACATGAAAGGTGTCGGCACCCTTGAGCCGAGCCATACAACTTGCGGCACCTGTGTAGGCAAAAAGATTTAGGAATTTATCGTCAGCACCGACATGAGCATCGATATGTGCCCAATTAATGGCTTGCTCCGGAAATAACCCGACGTGTTTGAACGTTGAGGTGCCCAAAACAAATTTGAGGCGTCCGTAGGAGACCTGCCATTCGGTCGGGGCATCTTTTTGGAGGGCTTTCCAACGTCCGTTTTTTCCGGGAGTTTCTGTGTATTCCCAATGCGCCATTTGGCGCCATTCTGCAAAGGGTTTTCCGCTATGAAAATAAGCTTGGACGTCTGGCCTAATGGTAATAACCTTCCCCCAGCGCTCTAGTTTTTTGCCGCCTCCGGCATCGAGTAATTGGTAATCTGGCCAGGAGGGCGCGATGGCGCGGGGTGTAGAAGACATATTAACGCATTTTTGGAGTTTTCTTGCGTCCGCCGGTCATCTGCGCCATACGCATTTGATTTTTGGAAGGCGCCATTTGCAATTGCTGTTGGAGCATTTTGATTTGATCCTTAAGCATACCGTTTTTGTCGTGTTTTTTGGCTTCTGCAAGCAGTGTTAAAGCCTCTGGCCGACGGCCGGTTTGGGCACAAATACCGGCTAGGTGCATTCGTGCAACTGCGTTGTCTTCACTAGTGCGAAGGCCCAAAGTAAGCGCTTTTCTAAGCAATTGTTCAGAAGCTGAAAAACCCAACTCTTGCGCGCCAAGCACTGCTCTTAGATACAAAACATAAGCATGTTGTTTCTTAGGCAGTAAGTGCGGGTGTTTAATTTTGTTGATGTAAGCTTTGGCTTTGTCTTGGTTGCCAACACGCATTTGGTTGAGTGCTAAAATCATGTTTTCATTTCTAAAGAAAGACAAGATGATCAGAGCAGTAATGAAGATAAAAAAGATACCCCAGCCCCAATAACCAGAGAAAAAGAGGTACACATTAAAGGATGTGGCAACAAGTGCTAAAATAATACGGATAATAAATGCAGTCATAATTTAAGATTCAATGGTGGCAATACATTTGAGTTCGATGGCAATTGGGGTGGGCAAGGAAGAAATCTCAACAGTGGTGCGGCAAGGCAGGTTGTCTTTGAAATATTCGGCATACAACTTATTATAGGTATGGAAGTCGCGTTTCATGTTGACCAAGAATACCGTGACATCTACCAGCTGATTCCAAGAAGAACCGGAGGCTTCTAAAATGATACGGACGTTTTCAAAAACGCTGCGGCATTGTGCTTCAAAATCAAAGGTGATGAAATTTCCGTTGTGATCTAGCTTTAAACCAGGCACAGTAGAGTCATTGGCATCAGAACCTGCAACGCGCGGGCCAACCCCTGACAGGAACAACAAATTGCCAACACGGCGTGCGTGTGGATACAGACCTACAGGTTTGGGAGCGTGGTCAGTAGAGATACGTTCATTTGCGGACATGACACAGAATTTACGCAAATATAGGGAAAGGCAAGCGATTTAAGCCGAACTTGGCCCCAATAGCCGCTCAAAAGAACGGATTATTCACTAATTTCGTGGTATATGAGCATTGGTTACCCTATTGAAATTTCATTGGTTATCCCTACCTTCAACGAGGAAGGAAACGTCTTGCGGCTTTATAATGAAATCAAGCAAGTCTTGTTAGAACTTCAAATAGCGCATTACGAAGTCATATTTATTGACGACGGAAGTTCAGATGCCTCTCTGGAGCGCATAGAAGATCTTCGTGCGCAAGACGCAAATGTTCATTTTTTACAATTGAGCCGAAACTTTGGCCACCAACACGCCTTGAAGGCAGGCCTTGACCACGCTTCTGGCGCTGCAGTCATTAGCCTAGATGCAGACCTTCAGCATCCTCCGGCTTTGATTAAAGACATGATTCAACTTTGGCGCAATGGCGCAGAGGTCGTCTACACCCGAAGAAAAGACCAGCAAAACATCGGGATTTTTAAAAAATGGAGTGCTAAAGCGTTTTATTGGTTTGCCAACAAAATCTCAGAGGTGCCAATAGAAGAAGGTACCGCTGATTTTCGGCTCTTGGATCAAAAAGTTGTTGCCGCTATTCAAACCTTCAAAGAATCGCATCTTTTTCTGCGCGGGCTTATTCCAACGCTTGGCTTTAAGCAAGTAGCACTAGACTACGAGCCAGCTGCTCGCTTTAGCGGCAAGAGCAAATATTCGCTATCCAAAATGTTTCATTTTGCCATTAACGGCATCACCTCGTCTAGTGCAAAACCGCTTTATTTTTCAATTTATTTAGGATTGTTTTTTGCGCTTCTTGCCTTTGTCTACGGCTGTTACGCTATTTATATTGCTGTTTTTACCGACGCGGCCATCACCGGCTGGACCAGCCTTATTGCCTCTGTACTTTTTATTGGTGGCATTCAAATGATCCTAATTGGCATCGTTGGCATTTATTTAGGCAAGCTTTTTGTACAAAGTAAACAGCGCCCCACTTACCTCATCAAAAACACAACGCTTACTCCAGCGCCTCACCATGAAGCCTAACCTTCTCATCTTATTCGTTCTACTCGCAATAGCCCAAAAGTTAACGGCTCAAATTCCGATGGGCACTTGGAAGTACCACGTAGCTAGCGCCAAAGCCATAGACCTCACCACTGACGGCGAACGCCTATTTGTCGCTTTAGAGAACGGACTATATATCTATAACCCTTATACGGAAGAAGGGGTACTTAAAACCGCACTAAACGGTTTGTCAGATATCGATATCTCTTGTTTGTTTTATGATTCCCAAGACCTTGCAGTTTATATTGGTTACATCAATGGCAATATCGACAAGTGGCAAAATGGTAGCATAACCAACCTGCCCGCTATCAAATTGGCGCAAATCTCTGCTTCCAAGCGCATTAATAAGTTTGTTCGCAAAGGCCCATACATCTATGCAGCCAATGACTTTTCTATCGTTCTGATCGATGTCGCGAAAGAAGAAATCAAAGACACTTATTACCCCACTAATAGCTTAGAACCCATTCTCGATGTAGCCATTACTGCTGATTCTATTTTTGCACTCACCCCAACCCAAATGCTAAAAGGTTTGCGCAGCAATCCCGCATTACCCGACTTTTCTCAATGGGAACGCGACCTTCGTTTTCCGTATCAAACAGCAAACAAATACAAAGAGCTCCAATTCTTAAACGATCAGCTATGGGTTTTACGCTGCAATGATACCTACGGTCAAGACTCCGTCTTTCGATTAAAAAATGAACTATTGGTCAATGTAGTGAACGAGCCATTTAGCTACGAAATCAATAGCATTCAACAACTAGGTTCGCAAATCGCCATTGCTACCGACGGCGGTTTTTTAATTTATGATAGCGATGGCCAACAGCTCAATTCCTATTCTTCTAATTTTCTTGACCGCTGGATCAGCCCTTCTCGCATTTGTAAGTTAGGTACTTCTTTTTGGAGTGCAGACCAAGCTTGGGGCTTACAAGAACATCCAAATGCTTTTACCTGCAAGCGTTTTCCGATTGAAGGCTTAGCCAATCGGTTTGTTTATGCCATGGACTGGCAAGAAGATGTCTTGGCTATTGGCTCTGGACGCCTAGAGGCCGAAATTGCACCTGCCTTCACCAGAAATGGTATCCATATTTTAGAAGATCAAGAATGGCGTTTTCACAATACGCCAACCGTTACATCTTGGGATTTCAATACCTTATGGGATTTTATCGCTATTGCAGTCAATCCAAAAAACCCGAAAGAAATTGCCGCCGGAACCTATTCATTTGCACCATTAACGCTCTTTAACGAAACAGACACTTTAGTTTTTGATCAGAACAACTCACCTTTACAGCCCGTTTCTATTGGCAATGGGTGGTCTTTAATATCGGCGCTTCAATTTGATCAAAAAGGCAACTTATGGACGGTCAACGGATATACCGATAGGCCCCTAAAGGTGCGTCAGCCCGACGGCGTTTGGGCTAGTTATTATCTCGGGGCTGGCGCTTCAAATAAAATGACGACTAAATTAGAAATTGATTTTCAGGATAACATTTGGCTTGGTACCTACGCCAATGGTTTGGTAGGGTTGCAGCATCAAGGGACGCTTTCTGACCCAAGCGACGATCAAATTGTTCAGCTCACCACCGGCGAGTTCATGGGCAACCTTCCCTCCAATAAAATTACGGCCCTTGCTGCCGACTTCGACGGAGAGCTCTGGATCGGGACCGATGCAGGTTTTGCGGTGCTTTACAATGCGAATGGTGCTTTTGGTGCCGGTGCAGGTAATGTTGAAGCCCAGCGGATCAAAATACCCTTTGAAGGTAATTTTGAAATTGTTTTAGGCGAGGCGAGTATTTCGGATATAGAAGTCGATGGAGGCAACCGCAAATGGATGGCCACCGCCAATGCCGGCCTCATACTCCTTTCACCTGATGGCACAGAAATTGTTGCACAGTACACCGAAGACAACTCCCCTTTGATATCCAATACGATATACGATATCGAGCTCAATCATCAGACAGGAGAGCTTTTTATAATTACAGACAAAGGTTTGGTGTCTTTTCGTATAGATGCCACCTACGAAGACCCTACCTATGAAACCCTTAATGTGTTCCCCAACCCCGTCAGACCAGAATACTTTGGCCCAATTACGCTTCAAGGCATTCGGTACAACTCCGATGTAAAAATCACAGATGCGGCCGGCAACCTTATTTATAAAATGCAGTCCAATGGCGGAACCGCAGTATGGAACGGACAAAATCTCAATGGTGAAAAAGTCCCTACTGGTGTGTATTTCTTCTGGACTGCTAACAATTACCAAGGCGGTGATCGCAAAGTTGCCAAAGTACTCGTGATCCGTTGATATGATTGCTTCTGACTATTTGTCGCTCATTTTAGAATTTGTCGCCGCCGTACTTGGTTTTGTTTACGTTTACCTCATTGCAACGCATAAGTCTAGTGGCTGGATTTTCGGAATAGCGAGTGCCAGCTTTTACGCTATCTTTTTCTACCGTGTTCACACATGGGGCTTATTTAGTCAGCAAATCTCTTATATTATTCTTGGATTTTATGGCCTTTTCACTTGGTCAGCTAAAAATGAAGACATGCCCATTCGTTCAATTGGCTTTTCAGTGTGGAGGTGGATATTAATTTCCCTCATTCTTGGTTTAATATTTGCATTAGTGATCAAATTAGTTGGGGCCTCAAAAAACAATTCAGTAATTGTTCCCAATAGTCGTGAAATTCTTGATGCTCAGTTTTTCATTTATTCTTTGCTAGCCACTTGGTTTACCACGCGTAAAATTTTAGAAAACTGGCATATTTGGATTGTTGTCAATATTGTGGGCACCATTTGGTTTGCCTATGAGCATTGGTGGTCTTCTTCATTACTCTATTTAGCGTATCTCTTTTTAGCGATCAACGGCCTTAAAAAATGGAAAAAAGCTCTCTCCGCATAGCGTTTACAGGTCCAGAGTCTAGTGGTAAAACGACCATGGCCACTTGGTGTGCGCAGGAATTTTCTTTAACCTACATTGATGAATTTGCAAGAATCTATTTAGCCCATCAATCCAGTTATATCCAAAAAGATTTAGATGTCATGGCCCAAGAGCAAGTAGCGCTTTGGCCCAAAAAGGGTTTTGTAGCAGATACCGAAATGCATGTTTTTGAGGTTTGGTCAAAAGTCAAGTACGCTGAGGTTAGCCCAATCATCAGGCAACTATTGAACGCCCAGCACTTTGATCACTATTTTTTATGCGCTCCAGATATCCCTTGGGAGGCTGATCCACTGAGAGAAAACCCACATGATCGCCAACAACTTTTTGAAATCTACCAAAAGGTACTTGAAGAAAATAAGAGAAGGTATTCCATCTTAGCGGGCTCATTTGAAAATCGACAAGAACTGATTAAAATCAAGGTTTTAAGTTTATTGAATGTCTAACTTTGCACCATGAAACGCATCCTTTTTATTGTTGTATTTTTCCTGATACTCGGGCCTATTGCTTATTATTTTTTAAATGATGAAGGGCAGCCCAAACCACTTCCGGTGATCAACCCAATTGATGTACAGCAAGAAATGGTAGACCCTGAAATGTTGCGTATAGGGAAAGGGCATCGTGTAGGAGCTTTCCGTTTTAAAAATCAGGATGGCATCTGGGTTACCGACGCAGACATGAAAGGTAAGATTAGTGTGGTCGAGTATTTTTTCACCACCTGCAAGAGCATTTGCCCAATTATGAATACGCAAATGAAACGCATTCAAAAGAAGTTTGCAAACCAAGCGGATGTGCGTATTTTTAGTTTTACGGTCGACCCAGACACGGATAATGTTGCTCAAATGAAGCGCTATGCCAGTGCGCACCAAGCGAAGGCTGGTCAGTGGCATTTTTTGACAGGTAAAAAAGCCGATTTATATGGCTTGGCACGGCGTTCATTTTTTGTCTTGAAGCCAGCTGAAGCTCAAAATTTAGGCGATGCCGGCAGTGATTTCATCCATACAAATAATTTTGTGCTCGTTGATAAGCAATTGCGCATTCGTGGCTATTACGATGGTACCAATCCTAAAGAAGTGGGTCTGCTTCAAGCTCATATCACGCAACTGCTCGCTGAAGCACCATAAAGCATTTGCTTTTTACGTATCTTTGTAGCCAAATGAGACAACCAAAGAAAACAGGCGCAAAACCCAAAGCAATAGGTGCCAAAGACGCACCAAAGGTAAGTGCCCGTGACAAGCGCAAATACATCGATTACAAAATCAAAGTCAAAAAAGGCGATCCGCTACCGAGTTTCCGCGAAGACGCCATTCGGCTCAATAAGTTTTTATCGAATGCAGGTATTTGCTCGCGTCGAGAGGCAGATGTCCTTATTGAGACAGGCGTGGTTTCCATTAATGGCACAATAATAACAGAATTAGGCTACAAAGTAAAGCCTGAAGACGTCGTTCAGTACGATGGCGAGACCATCACTACCGGCACCAAGCGCTATGTTTTGCTCAACAAACCAAAAGGGTACATTACCGCAATCGACGACCCACGCGGCCGTAAAACCGTCATGGCACTCGTCAGCAAAGCGTGTAAAGAGCAAATTTTTCCCGTGGGCCGCATGGATCGCGAGACCACAGGCCTCATGCTCTTTACCAATGATGGCGACATGATGAAAAAACTCTTGCATCCGCGCTACCATGCACGTAAACTCTACCATATCGAAACCAACAAGTCAGTAGCTCGTGAAGACCTCGAAAAACTGACCCGCGGAATTGACCTAGAAGACGGGCGCATCAAAGCCGAGGCCGCTAGTTTTGTAGAAGGTGGTCAAAGCAATGAAATTGGCGTTGAAATTCGCTCGGGGAAAAACCAAGTAGTACGCCGCATGATAGAAGCTCTTGGCTACCAGGTCATCAAGCTAGACCGCGTTGTTTATGCAGGGCTCACTAAAAAAGATTTGCCGCGCGGTTATTACCGTCACCTCACCGAACAAGAAGTAGCATTTTTAAAAATGTCTAAATGAAAAAATGGGCTTTGATAGGTGCAATCATTCTAGGTGCAACTTTTACAGGTCTGTACGTCAAGGGTTATTTTTCTCCTTCTGACTTTGCCTATAAAAGCTTAAACCCCAATGCCGCCTTCTTTTACCCACTCGACACCCTCCCTAAAATTTATCATTATCGCGATGTAGCCAACGGTTTAGACGAAGAGTTTCATAGGCTCTACACGGTCGAAGACGCCCTAGGCCCCCATCTCATTGTAGAGGTTTACGCCCCTGACGGCCGTTTGCGCGAAGCAATCAATTACAACATTGATTCATTGGCCGTACTCGATCATATGGTTGTGAATCGTTTGCAAAGCAAAGAAAAAACGTTGCTCTACAAAAACCAACTTTTCCCTTTTGATCTCAATAAAGAGACATGGTTTGCTTCTAAATTCAGTGGCGTTGTTGATTCAACAGTTATTTTACATGAAGTTTTTAGAAAATATCAGGCTAAAAAGACCATCCATTTTTTAGGTAAAACCAAAGCTGCTGCCCTTATCTTTCAAGAAAAAATCAGAAGGACGGTTTTGAACCCATTCACGAGAACAGAGAAAGAGGCACTTGGTCAACAATTCACTGTTTTTGCCGAGGGGTATGGCCTCGTGGCTTGGTACAATCGTAACAAAACCATTCATTACCGTTTAGAACGTGTGTTGTCTCAAAAGGAGTGGATTCAAATGATTTCAAGATGAACAAACTAATTTTATTGGTCGTACTTTCTGTGATGAGCTTAAAGGCGCAAGCTCAGTATACGGCTAAAAAAAAATCAACCGCCCCTGGCACCCTTTTCTTTTATTGGGGTTACAACCGCAGTATTTACACGCCGAGCACCATCCGATTTATTGGTCCAGGTTATGATTTCAAGCTTAAGGGGGTCGAGGCTGTAGACCGCCCGTCGACCGACATCAATGAATACATCAACTTCAATTCATTTACTGTTCCACAGTTCGATGTAAGAGTAGGCTATAATTTTAAGCGCAACTGGGCTATTTCTTTTGGTTATGAGCACATGAAATACGTCATGAAGCACGGCCCAACTTATTTTTTGAGTGGTTCAATTAATCCGGGCATCGACCTTGCAAACGGTTGGTCCGGAACCTACAGCGGTGATTCTATTGTAACAAATGAAAATAGTTTTCATTACGAAAACACCAATGGGCTCAATTACATCAATGTACAGCTTACTAACGTATTTAAAATTTACAGCTCTGACAAGGGCAATTTTGCTATTACTACACTGATGGGAGTGGGCGCAGGTCCTATTCTTTCTTATAATGATTTTACTTTTGCAGGTGAAAAATCAATGGAAACCCTTTCTCTTTCTGGGATTGGTACTTCAGGTCATTTTGGCCTGCGCGCAGAGTTTTTCAAGCATTTGTTTGTTGCGGCCAATATTCAAGGAGGTTTTATGGGGCAATACCGCGTCAAAACGCGCCCCAATGACTACGACTCTCATGCCAAACAAGCTTTTCTATATGGCCAGCGCGATATCGTAGTTGGCGCATTGTTTTATTTAAAACAGTCAGACAAGTGCAACACTTGTCCAAATTGGTAAAATGAAATACTTGATCGTAGGTCTTGGTAACCCCGGTTCGGAATATGTAGAAACCCGCCACAATGTTGGTTTTAAGGTTTTGGATGAATTGGCTGCTGAACTAAGCACTTCCTTTTCTTTAGATAAAGCAGCATTTCGTGCTGAAGCCAAATACAAAGGCCGGCAGCTCATTTTGATCAAGCCCATTACCTACATGAATTTATCAGGAAAAGCAGTGAATTATTGGCTGCAAACTGAAAAAATCCCAATTGGCAATTTATTAGTCATTACCGACGACATCGCCTTACCGTATGGCACGCTGCGCATGAAAGGCAAAGGCAGTGATGGTGGCCACAACGGCTTAAAGGATATCCAAGCGCTGCTCAAAACGCAGGAATATGCGCGCTTGCGCTTTGGTGTAGGTTCAGATTTTACCCAAGGTCGTCAGGCAGATTACGTATTGGGCGAATGGAAATCTGATGAAAAATTAGCGCTTCCAGAACGCTTGCAAGCTGCCGCATCAGCGGTAAAAAGTTTTGTATTTGACGGTCTTTCCATGGCCATGACGAACTGGAATAATAAGTAATTACTTCCTTGTTAAAGTATTGTTAACTTATCTATTTTTCTTACCTTTCGTCAAATTACTAGCTGATGAAATACGGTTACTTACTGCTCTTTTCTCTTTTTCAATTTACATTTTTTGCACAATATTGTACCAATATTGGCCCAACTAGCACAGTAGATTCTAATGTAGAAAGTGTCGTTTTAAATGGTGTTGTAGGTACTATTAATTATGTAGGCTGCCCCGGTATAGTTGGTTTGCACGACCTCTCACAAAGCGTGAATGTATCTCTGAATGCAGGTGGGACATATACAATATCAGTTAAGTTTGGAACTTGCAGCGGCAATTATGCAGGCGCAGGGGAAGCTTGGATAGATTTTGATCAGAACGGAAATTTTGATGCATATGAAAGTCTTGGCACATGGGTTGGAATTCCCCCTGCACCAGTTCAAAACTGGTCGTTTACAGTTCCGCCGAATTCGGTAAATGGACTTACCCGTTTGAGAGTCATGCATAAAGAGCAGGGCACGATCCCTTTGAATCCATGCGGTAGTTATCAATGGGGTTCCGTGACAGATTTCGGAATTACACTCACTAATGGCCTAGATTGCACTGGTTATCCTGGAGATGCCCAGAACGATGCAATTATTGTTGGCGCATTACCATATACAGATTCAAGGTCTACAGAGATTTGTTATTCCAATCACAATTATGCGTATCCTTCACCAGATATCTATTATTATTTCGAACCTAACCCTTTGCTTGCTGAGGTGCAGGTTTCGCTTTGTGCTGCAAATTTTGATACTTTCTTAAGTGTTGTAGATATGAATGGAAATGTTGTCGCATACAACGACGATGCGCATGACTGCGCGCCACAATCAGCACTTTCCTTTGACGCAACCCAATTAGGACCCCTTTATATCATTGTGGAAGGGTGGGGTGCATTGAGTGGAGAATTCACACTGCAAATGAATGCCAATTATGTCGGGCTTGAAACTGCTCAAGCAACTTCATTTAATGCGTATCCAAACCCTAGTCATGGTAAATTACACCTTACTCCAAATACAGGTGGATACGAAATATTGACCATAAACGGACAGTTGCTCATAAGAGTGGATACCCAATTTCAGTCAAGCTTTAACCTAGAAAACATAGAATCGGGCGTATATTTACTCAAGAAGGTAGCGTCAGGTCAGGTTCAAAAATGGCAAAAATTATGAGAGGTATCATCTTTATGATTTGGATCATTTTGGGGCCTCAGGTATTTGGACAATTTTGGATTCAGAAAGCAAGTATGGGAGCCGAAGGCCGACATCGCGGTACTGGTTGTGCTACTTCTCATCGCGGATATATGGGCCTAGGACATGTCAATGGAACAGGTCAAGATATTTCTTACAAAGATTGGTGGGAATACGATCCCGCTTCAGATACCTGGACCCAAAGGGCTGATTTTCCTGTAAGTACCCACGGGGCAGTTGCTTTTATTGCAGATAACTGCCCAATTGTAGGGGGTGGTTCTGCGCTCAGTACGCAGTTCTATAAGTTTGATCCCGCACTCAATACCTGGTCTTCAATTGCCAATTGTATTTTGTCAAATCCAGGAGACAGTCAAGGTTTTACAGTCTATAATCAGGGTTTTGTATATCAAGGTAACCAATTAGCCAAATATAACCCCAATACCAATTCATGGTCTATGTGTGCCAATGCACCTATGACCTTCGGCCAATGGACTTGTTCATTTGCTATCGAAGGCAGTGGTTTTATTAAAGGGGGAAATCAACTCTGGGAATACAAGCCGTTGCATGATCAATGGATTCCAAGAGCAATTTTTCCTGGAGCGTCAACCGGCGGAAGCTCGGGTTTTGCAATTCAACAACGTGGTTACGTCACTTCGGGCTATGTTGGAGGTTTATCAACGGTGACAGATGAGGTATGGTCTTTTCATCCTGCATCAAATTCTTGGAAGCAAGAAATCGATTTTCCTGGTTCTAAGCGACGTTTTATGGTTGCGTTTGCTATTCATGATAGAGGTTATATTGGAACAGGCACTAATGGCGTTAACTTTAATGATTTATGGCAGTTTAATCCAACAGATAATAATATAGGCCTGGCAGAAACAGCATTTGAAGTAAAAGTATATCCTAACCCAGTTATGGAGGAATTAAAAATTCAAAGTTTTGGTCTTGCGCATGATAATTTCGAGCTGTCTATCTTTGATGTGAATGGGAGGTTGCTGTTGAAACAAGACTTGTTTGCTTTCCAACAAAGTATCAATGTATCCCATTTACCAGTGGGTATTTATTCGTTAGAAATTGGCAATGCGAACCATATTGTTTATCGTGAAAAAATGATGAAGCGATGAGGTTCTTTTTACTTATTGCGTTGTTTTACCCTGTTCTTCTATTTGGACAGTCCAACACTTGGACCAAGCTCAA
>JALRJE010000069.1 GCA_023268965.1 Crocinitomicaceae bacterium | reverse complement strand
GTTTCAGTTTACAGTGATTACTGTTTACTAGAACTGGAAACTGTGTACTGATTAATCTTTTCTCCTTAACTTGGCTGAAACTACTTGGAACAACCACTAGTGGTTTTCTAACTTTAAACTTATTATAAATTTTACAAAATTTAAAAATTTCAGCTGGATTTCTTTTTCTACTATGTATCATTATTCCATCTGCACCTGCTTTTATATATGCTTTTGCTCTTCTAACGGCATCATGCATTCCTTTATTAAGAATTAAACTTTCCAATCTTGCAATAATCATAAAGTCTTCTGTAGCCTTTGCCTTAACTCCCTCTTTTATTTTTTTACAAAAAGATTGAATGCTATCTATAGTTTGCTTCACTTCTGTACCAAATAATGAATTTTTTTTTAAACCTGTTTTGTCCTCTATAATAATCGCAGACACACCCAACCTTTCTAAGGTTTTTACTGTAAAAACAATAAATGATAAATAAGAAGCCGTGGATATAGCCAACCCATTTGTTGGGTTCTGGCATATCAAAGCCGTATTTCAAGGCCATGGTGACCAGTAAACCCAACCATGAAAAACCTTCGGCGATAGCGGCGATTCTAAATTGTTTAAGTGCGTTATTATTAGACATATGTTAGGATTTATCGATTGCTTTGATGATATCTCGGATGCGCGCGGCTTCGATGAAGTCGAGGTTTTTGGCGGCGCTTTCCATTGCTTTTTTAAGGGCTTTTATTTCTTTTGCTCTTTCTTCCGGATTTTGAAATTTGGCATCTTGCTCAATTGACTGCTGCAGTTCTTTTTCATTTTGTAGGAGTTTGACCTGACGTGTGGCTTGGTCACCATCGGCTACTTTTGTCGATTCCATGATTTTATCTTTGGACTTGACAAGCGCGGTGGGCACTTGATTGTGCGCCAAGTTATATGCTTCTTGGGTGAGCCTTCGGCGCGCGGTTTCGTCGATGGTGCGCTGCATGGAGTTGGTCATCTTGTCGGCATACATGAGCACCCGGCCATTCACGTTTCGGGCGGCGCGCCCTACCGTTTGCACCAAAGAGCGCTCGTTGCGCAAGAAGCCCTCTTTGTCGGCATCTAAGATGGCTACCAAAGAAACTTCGGGCAAATCAAGGCCTTCGCGTAAAAGGTTGACACCAATGAGCACGTCAAAATCACCTAAACGCAATTGACGTAGGATCTCTACGCGCTCAATTGTGTCGATTTCTGAGTGTATGTAACGGCACGGAATACCCAAGCGATCCAGGTATTTTTGAAGCTCTTCAGCCATGCGTTTGGTGAGGGTTGTGACCAACACGCGTTCGTCTTTGACCCTTCTTTCTTGGATGTTTTCGATGAGGTGATCAATTTGGTGTTTGGTGGGGTGTACCTCAATGACAGGATCCAATAAGCCAGTTGGTCGAATGAGTTGTTCTACCAAGATGCCCTCTGCTTGCTGGATTTCGTAATCGGCGGGTGTGGCAGATACGTAAATGACATTGTTTAAAAAACCTTCGAATTCTTCAAACTTGAGCGGGCGGTTGTCTATGGCTGCTTGTAAGCGAAAACCGTAATCTACTAGATTGATTTTGCGGGAGCGGTCGCCGCCGTACATGCCGCGCACTTGCGGAAGGGTCACGTGGCTTTCGTCTATGACCATTAAGAAGTCTTCGGGGAAGTAGTCGAGTAAGCAGAAAGGACGCTCGCCGGGCTCTCGGCGGTCAAAATAGCGCGAGTAGTTTTCGATGCCAGAACAATAACCGAGTTCTCGGATCATTTCGAGATCGTAGTTGACGCGTTCTTCTAGTCTTTTCGCTTCTTCGATTTTACCTTCTTCTTTGAAGTTGGCTACCTGCTCCACGAGGTCGTCTTGAATTTGGATAATAGCTTGGCGGGTGTTGTCTGGGCTAGAGACGAATAGGTTTGCCGGAAAAATATCGATTTGTTGGAACGGCTCGAGTGTCTTGCCGGTTTCGGGGTCAATGGCCGCAATTTTCTCGATTTCGTCGCCCCAAAAACTAATGCGCAACGCGTAGTCTGCGTAGGCAAGGAAGATATCAACGGTATCGCCAGAAACGCGAAATTGTCCGCGTTCAAAATCAGTGCTGGCCCGTTGGTATAAATTTTCAACCAAGCGAAATAAGAATTGATTGCGCACAACGGTGTCGCCAACTTGAAGGTGTAAAATGCTGTTCTTGAATTCAGTAGGATTCCCTATTCCATAAATGCAACTTACCGACGCCACGACAATGACATCTCGACGACCTGAAAGCAGGGCAGAGGTAGCTGCCAAGCGCAGTTTTTCGATTTCGTCGTTGATTTGTAGGTCTTTTTCGATAAACGTACCAGTAGAGGGAATATAGGCCTCTGGTTGGTAGTAGTCGTAGTAAGAAACAAAATATTCTACTGCATTATGAGGAAAAAACTGCTTGAATTCACCGTAAAGTTGTGCTGCAAGGGTTTTGTTGTGTGACAGAATGAGCGTGGGGCGCTGGACTTCTTGAATAACGTTTGCAACTGTAAAGGTTTTGCCACTCCCGGTAACGCCCAGCAATGTTTGCTGCTGTATGCCGTTGTTGAGGCCACTGACCAATTGACGAATGGCTTCAGGTTGATCACCCGTTGGTTTATAGTCAGAAACCAGTTCAAATTGCATGGGTTAAAATTACCAATAAAAAAAGCGCCCGAAGGCGCTTAGTTAATTTTTCCCTACTAATATTGAAGCGGACTTCCCTTTGATGACCTCTACTGATCTACTGTACATTTTCAGAAATTGAAGAACGCTAGGGTGGGGTAAAAAGGTGGCGCTTGTGGTAGGTTGTGCGGAGTAAGTGTTTTTAATCATAGGCCGTTTTAATGTTTAAATTATAACGAATAAAACCTGAAATTATTATATCGAGGATAATTTCTAATTTTGATACATCAATCAACAACAACAAACATGCAAATGATCAAGCCCGGAGTCGCCACTGGCGAACAAGTTCAAGCTATTTTTCAACTCGCCAAACAAAACGGTTTTGCACTCCCAGCAATAAATGTATCGAGTACCAGCAATGTCAATGCAGTGATGGAGGCAGCAGCCAAACTCAAAGCACCGGTTATTATTCAGTTTTCTAATGGTGGCGGTCAATATTTTGCTGGCAAAGGGCTTTCAAATACCGCTGAAAAGGCTGCTATTTTGGGTTCCATCTCAGGCGCTCGCCATGTGCATGCACTTGCTGAAGCCTACGGTGCTACGGTCATTTTACACACCGACCATTGCGCCAAGAACCTATTGCCTTGGATAGACGGCTTACTCGATGCAGGCGAAGTCTTTTACAAAGAAACAGGCAAGCCGCTTTTTAGCTCTCACATGATTGACCTCAGCGAAGAACCACTTGCTGAAAACCTTGAAATTTGCCAGCACTACCTGCGCCGGATGTCTAAAATGGGCATGACGCTCGAAATCGAATTAGGAATTACTGGTGGTGAAGAAGATGGCGTTGACAATACGGACGTCGACAACGCCAAACTGTACACCCAACCCGAAGAGGTTGCCGAAGCCTACGAAGCGCTATTGTCAATTTCTCCTCGTTTTATGATTGCGGCATCTTTTGGCAATGTGCACGGTGTTTACAAACCAGGCAACGTTCAACTTACGCCCGTCATCTTGAAAAATTCACAAACCTTTATCCAAGAAAAATACAAGACCGCAGCCAACCCGGTCGACTTTGTATTCCACGGAGGGTCCGGATCAAGTTTGGCAGAAATTAGAGAGGCTATTGGCTACGGCGTTGTCAAAATGAATATTGATACCGACTTGCAATTTGCATTTACGGAGGGCGTTCGTGATTATATTGCAGCAAAAATGGATTATCTTCGCACTCAAATTGGGAATCCATCAAATGCAGAGGAGCCCAATAAAAAATACTACGATCCACGCAAATGGTTGCGCGAAGGCGAACTCACTTTTATCAAGCGCCTCGAACAATCTTTTGCCGATTTAAATAACATCAATACTTTGAACTGAAAATATGGCATGGTTTAAAAGAAATAAAGAGGGAATTACGACATCCACTAACGATAAAATGGATGTTCCTCAGGGGCTCTGGGTACGTTGTTCGAATTGTAAAACGCTCTACACCGCAGACGACCTCATGCGTAACAGCTACGTTTGTGACCGCTGCTCTCATCATGAGCGCATTGGTGCAGCGGAGTATTTTGAGCTCCTATTTGATGCGCAAAAATTTGATGAACTCAATGCAGAACTTCAATCCGTTGACCCACTTGGTTTTGTGGATACCAAAAAATATGCGGACCGCGTAGTAGCCACTCAAAAAGCAACAGGGCTTAAAGACGCTATTCGTACTGCTAAAGGGACGCTCGATGGCATGCCTTTGGTGGTGGCAGCTATGGACTTCAATTTTATTGGAGGTTCTATGGGCTCCGTAATGGGAGAAAAAATCGCCAGAGCTATAGACATTGCCATAGCAGAGAAAGCGGCATTCATGATCATTTCTAAGTCTGGTGGCGCCCGCATGATGGAGGCTGGGTTTTCGCTCATGCAAATGGCGAAAGTTTCAGGTAAATTAGGTCAGCTTTCAGAGGCCAAGTTGCCTTATATTTCTTACCTCACGGACCCAACTACAGGCGGTGTTACTGCTTCATTTGCCATGCTAGGCGATATCAATATTGCCGAGCCAGGAGCCCTTATTGGCTTTGCTGGACCACGCGTTGTAAAAGAAACCATAGGTAGAGACTTACCCGAAGGTTTCCAAACTTCAGAGTTCTTGCTTGAGCACGGCTTTCTCGATTACATAATTGAGCGCACTGAGTTGCGAACTACCCTCGGGCTGTCCCTCAAATTGTTTTTCAATTAAGCACAATTAGTTGTATTTTAGAGGGCTACTAAGTTCTTGTTATGAAATACCTACTATTTGCGCTTTTGTTTGTATCCAATACTTACATTTTTGCTCAAGATACCACTTGGGTTCAGACCTTTACATTTGACTCCATTACGACGCGTCGGGCTAACTTTCAGTTCCCTGCCTCGCTAGATACAACGCGCTTTGAGAAGGTACAGATGTACTACAAACTCAAGTGTTCTCCGCTAACCACCTGGGATCAATATAATTGTGGCGAATGGGATTACCTCACTTATACGCGTGTTTTTGACCACACCGGTCAATTCGATTCAGTAGCTACAAATGGCATGCAATTTTTGGCCAATTTTACGAGCCCAGCTCAGCTCGATTACAAGCCATTACCTTATCAAGATGCGGATCAATATCAAACGCAAGAGTTTTCCAGAGATGGTTCAGGCCTGAGTTACCAATCCATCAATTCTTTTGGAGGGTTGTCAGTTATTCCGTTTCAAACTGATCAGCAAGGAAGCAAGTATCAATTTGTGGTGCTCGCCTCAGAGCTTATTGCTGCAGGAATCCAACCTGGGGCTATCCGCTCGCTGCGTTTGAACACCCCTACGGGTGGTCAATTGGCACATTTAACTATCCGTATTGCACCAACCCAGGCGGCAACACTTTCTCAATTTTTAGCGCCTACCTTCACAGAGGTATACCGTGCATCTCATGCTCCGGGTATGGCCCAAATGCCACTTTCAGTTGGCTGGAATAACTTTGTTTTTTACGAAGATTTTATTTGGGATGGCCTTAGTAATCTTCTGATTGAATTCAACGTTAGCAATGACTTTCCAACGCAAACAGCTATCGATTTTGAGATGGACGCCAACACCGCACCCATGGCTGTGAGTTATGGTACACGCAATGGTCAATTGGAATTAAGCGGCAACAATTACACGATGTCTTCTTTTGCCAATGAAGAAATTGGCGACCAATTCACCATTGAATTTTGGGCGAAGGGCAATGGCAATTTAGCGCAAAACACTACATTCATGGAGGCCCTAGATACGGCAGGTCGTCGGGTATTTAATATCCATATGCCATGGAGCAATAACAACATCTATTTTGATGCCGGCGACGAAACCGGCTACGACCGCATCAATCAGGCGGCAAGTAGCGCAGAAATAGACGGCCAATGGAACCACTGGGCGTTTGTAAAAGACCAGTCCACAGGCCAAATGTTTATTTATAAAAATGGCCAATTGTGGCTTTCTGGCAATAATAAAAACAGAGAAATAGGCTACTTTCACCGCCTTATTATCGGTGCGAGTGGCAACCAAGCGCTCACCTGGAAAGGTAGTTTGGATGAACTCCGTATTTTTAAAAGTGCCCTAAGTGCTGCAACGATAGCAGCTAACTATCTTCAAAAAATAGACCCAACCCATCCGAATTGGTCGAGTTTGATTTTATACCATGACTTCGACAACCTATCTTATGCCAGAGACTTAAGTCCGAACGCACATGTCCTGATGCCTTCTGAAGCCGCCATGATTACAAGTAATACCGCTCATTATGTGGGTCAAATTATTCACAACCAGCGCCCTTTGCTTGAATTTGGGCAAGGAAACATGGCTTTAAATGTCACCACTCATTTGGTCAATGAATTCAAACTCAAAGAACCGGTAGTCATTTTTGAACAAGTGCCTTTACACCACCATTTTGAACTTGTCAATACGTTTATTGGTGTACAGGCGGGCAACACCAATACCTATGACCTCAATGGCCAATTAACTGGCAGTGTGCCAATTCTGACTACTCAAACGCTACAAAACCAGTCACAAACTGTGTACAATCCACCTTTTGAAATCATTCGAGATGTCGAAATTGCACGCTACATCACGCCTTACGGCATTCAGTTTGACCTTGGTCCAAACGGCTTTACTTGGATTTACGACGTCACGGACTACCAGCAATACCTGCATGGTTTGGTCGACCTCGCTGCCCACAACACCCAAGAACTCCTGGATTTAAAATTTGCATTTATCAAAGGGATTCCACCACGTGATGTCGTTAAACGCGAGCCCATTTGGTCAGACTTCAAGTCGTACAATTTTGGTCAAATGGCTGCTGACGCTGTTTTGCAAGCCAAGCCTGTGGTGCTTAGCGACAGCGCGGACATGTTTAAAATTAAAACCCGAATGTCTGGTCATGGCCAAGTTGGAGACTACGCCTGTTGTGAGTGGGTCAACAACAGCCATCAGATCAAAGTAGATGGTGTTCCGCGCTTTAATTGGAGCATTTGGGATGCCATGATTTGCGGCGACAATCCAAATATAGGTCAGGGCGGAACATGGCCCTATGCCCGTGAGGGTTGGTGCCCTGGCGATATGGTCAAAGAATTTGAATTTGAACTTACGCCATATGTTACCCCCGGCGACACCGTTACCCTTGATTACGTCGTTAATGCGGTGCCTACCAATGATCCAGGCCAAGCAGGAGGCAATTATATTGCTGCATATGACCTCATTTCTTACACCGCACCAAACTTTCAAAACGATGCCGCAATTGTCGATGTCCTGAACCCCAATAATTATGAGTACTACTCTAAATGGAATCCCACGTGTCAGAACCCGCGTATTGTCATTAAAAATACGGGTGCCCAGGCCCTGACCTCCTGCCGAATATTCTGCTGGTTAGACTACGGTGCCAATTTGGTGTTCGACTGGACTGGAAATCTCGGGTTCCTCGAACAAACAGTGGTTGAGATTCCTGTTACCGACATGAATTGGTGGTATGAACAAGATAGCTCTTACACCTTCACGGCCTGGATTGCCGACGTGAATGGTAATATTGGCCCCGACGAATACAATCTGAACAGCCTCAAAACCGTTAAATACGATGCACCAGAGCGCATCGATGGCCCTTTCTTTATTTGGCTGACCACCAACAACAAAGCCAGTGAGAATAGCTATCAATTGCTAGACCATGCGGGCACGGTTCTTTTTGAGCGCTCAAATCTTCAAAATACTACACAATACAAAGATACTTTTGACCTCGCTCCGGGCTGCTATTCCATCATTATAGAAGATACAGACCACGATGGTTTGGCATTTTGGTATTCCGCCCAAGTTGAAGGAGAGACCTCAGGGCAAATGCGCTTGCGCAAAGTAGGGGGCAGTTACATCGAATTTTTCCCGGGAGATTTCGGTCATTACCACCGCTATGACTTCACCGTTGGTTTAACTCTAGATATACCAGAACATGACCTGGCATCGGAAATCTCCATTTATCCAAATCCAGGAGCGGGTCTGACCACTGTAGAATTAAGCGGCCCAATAAACGGGTCAGCTTCCTTGAAACTTTTAGATTTGACGGGCAGAATTTTATATTGCGAAGACATGAATGCAACTGCTCATTTTGCAGAAAGTTTCATCGATATGCGTAGTTACCCCTCTGGAACCTACCTCTTTCAAATAGAAACAGAAAATGGTACTTATTCCCAAAAATATATCCGACAATAGCTATGACCCATCTGAAATTACTTGTTTTTTTCTTTGCTACTATTTTTCATTTCCACCTTTTGGCGCAGTTTTCTATCGATTCACTGTCGCATATCGATTATCAAGCGCTGCACGGTGCCAACCTGAATGACGTTTGGGGTTATACCGATGAACTCGGCAATGAGTATGCCATAGTAGGCACCTCTAAAGGCACCTCAATTGTCAATATTACCAATGGTGCGCAGGCTCAAGAAATTTGCTGGTTTCCTGGCACCACTTCCATCTGGCGCGATCCCTGTGTGTCCGGAAATTACGCATACGTAACTACTGAGGCTGAGGACGGCCTGCTGATCATCGACCTCAACCCTTTGCCACAGTCGACAAATTTGCCTACGGCCATTTACACCGGCCCATCCTCCAATCCGTGGCAGAGTGCCCATACTTGTTTTACCTCTGAAAGTGGCTATGCTTACATATTCGGTGCAAACAGGGGAGAAGGAGGCGTCATTATTCTCGACTTAAACGCAGACCCCATGCAGCCGACAGAAGTAGGCGTTTTTGATATTTCTTATGTTCACGATGGCTTTGAGCGCAATGATACCCTATACACCGGACACATCTACGATGGTTATTTCAGTATTGTCGATGTATCGGACCACAGTCATCCAGTTTTGTTGGCCACACACCCAACGCCAAATTTATTTACACACAATATTTGGCCAAGTGCAGACGGAAGCGTTGTGTATACCACCGATGAAATCTCAGGCGCCTTTGTTGCAGCCTACGACATCACCAACCTGCAGCAAATCAAAGAAATTGACCGTGTTCAAAGTGCCCAAGGCACTTCTGTTATACCTCATAATGTGCATGTAAATGGGTCTTATTTGGTCACGAGTTATTACAGCGACGGTATAGTGGTTCACGACGCCCATGACCCTTCCAATCTAATCAAACTAGGTGCTTTCGATACCTATCCGGGGCAAACCCCAGGTTTTGACGGTTGCTGGGGCGTGTATCCTTTCTATGCCTCTAACAAGGCGGTTGCCGCCGATATTACAGAGGGTTTATTTGTTTTACAAATCAACTACGCGCCAGCAGCTAGTTTGGTAGGTGTGGTCAAAAATTTAATTAGTAGTGAGGTTTTGGAGCAAGTCAATGTAGAGCTCATTGGTGCCGCCATGACCGAAAAAACCAATGCACAAGGTATTTATAAAACCGGCATGGCCAATAGCGGTTCCTACGTGGTCAATGTCAATAAGCCGGGCTTTTATCCGCAAACCTTACCCGTTACACTCGTCGAAGGTCAAACCACCACCTTAAACGTTAATTTGTTGCCTATACCGCCTTTTAATTTAGAAATAACAGTCCTTGAAGAGGGCAGCAACCTTCCGATTTCGAATGCTCAAATTCAATTGAAGCACCCACAAATTGCACACCAAGGGCAAACCAATGGCTTGGGTCAAGAAAATCTCACCTTATTTTATCAGGACACCTACTCATTAACCATTGGGAAATGGGGCTATCAAACAACATGTTCCGAGCCTTTCATTGATGCGAGTACGCAAAACATTGTGGTCTATCTCAAAAAGGGTTTTTACGATGATTTTACGTTTGATTTCGGTTGGTCAGTAATTGGCAATGCTGAAACCGGGATGTGGGAGCGCGCGAATCCGAATCCGACCACTGCCACTGTTTTTGACAACGATGCTCCGTTAGATTGTGATGTAAACGCTATGGTTACAGGTAACGGAACTACACCCAATACGGATCAAAACGATGTCGACAACGGTTTTACGACCTTGATCTCTCCTGTATTTGATTTGGTTGGCCTCAGCACGCCGCATTTGAATTATGCCCGTTCGTTTTATTGCTACCACGGCCCAGGTAACTTTGACGACACTTTAAGCATCATATTGAGTAACGGCTTAACCCAAGTGGTTTTAGAAGAACTCATTGCGCCCCAAGGTTCGCCTATGGCTTGGTCCTATCAAAGTATTGCCTTAAATGGTTTGTTGCCATTTACAAACTCCATGCAATTATTCATTCGAACTGCTGATTACGCCCCGCATCCCAATATTACCGAAGCCGCTTTTGATCATTTTAGTATTACCAATGACCCCATCCTTGAGCTGGCTCAAGAAGCAAATACCACCCAAATTGTACTTTATCCCAATCCTGGTCAAGATCAGTTGTCTATCCACGGAATCGAAGCAGAGACAACCCTTGCTATTCAACAATTGGACGGTAAGTACTGTTATCGAGGAGTGGTGGGTCCGGGCCACTTCAACGTCAGTACGCAGGCGCTTCCTAATGGCATTTATTTTGTTACAGTAGCGGGCCACTGCTTTACATGGGTCAAAACAGCACAATAAAATGTATCTTTGATTTTCAGAATTAGCCAATGCAACTTTCGATCGTCATTCCACTTTACAACGAGGCAGAGTCTTTACCAGAACTCCACGACTGGATTGCCAGGGTCATGGCTGCCTCGCAATTGAGCTATGAAATCTGGTTCATCGACGACGGCAGTAAAGACGATTCCTGGAAAGTCATCACGGCTTTGCAGCAACAGAATAAGGCAGTAAAGGGCTTGCGTTTTCAGCGTAATTATGGAAAATCTGCTGCCTTGCAAGTTGGTTTTGAAGCTGCACAAGGTGCGGTTGTTCTTACCATGGATGCCGATTTGCAAGACTCCCCAGACGAAATCCCGGCGCTATTCCGTATGGTTACACAAGACGATCTAGACGTTGTATCGGGTTGGAAAAAAGTGCGTCACGACCCGCTTTCCAAAACCATCCCTACTAAACTCTACAATTGGGCTGCCCGCCGCATTACGGGCATCTATTTACACGATTTCAATTGCGGTTTAAAAGCCTATAAATCAGAGGTGGTTAAAAGCATTGAACTCTACGGCGACATGCACCGTTACATTCCAGCACTTGCCAAATATGCAGGTTTCCAAAAAATCGGAGAGAAAGTTGTGGAGCATCGTGCGAGGCAATACGGCGTAACCAAATTTGGTCTGAACCGGTTTTTAAATGGTCCACTTGACCTCATGACCGTTGCCTTCATGGGTAAATTCGGTAAAAAACCCATGCATTTCTTTGGTGCCATCGGGGTCTTTATGTTTTTTCTAGGTTTTGGCCTTTTTGCCTACATGGGCATCGATAAACTCTTGATACACCGCACCGCTGAACGCCTTGCGACGCGCTCTGACTTTTATGTGGCGCTCGTTGCAATGGTCATTGGTGTGCAATTCTTTATGGCAGGTTTTATTGCCGAGCTCATCGGGCGCAACTCCAGTACCCGCAATCACTATTTAATTTCGAGCCGCCTCGGCGAATGACTAACTTTCCTCAAATAGGACCCGGCTGGACGCTCTTCCTCGATCGGGACGGCGTAATCAACGAACGTATCTTTGACAATTATGTACTCGATTGGTCGGCTTTTCGCTTTACGGAGGGCTTATTAGATAGCGCCAGTAAAATTGGTGCGGCATTTGACCATGTTATTGTGGTAACCAATCAACAATGTGTCGCAAAAGGTTTGTTGAGTCAGCCTGCCCTGGACGCCATCCACGAGAAAATGTGTTGGCAATTAAATGAGGCTGGTTTACCTATCAATTTGGTTTTGGCTGCTACTGAATTTAGAAATGGCCAGCCACAGCGCCGTAAACCAGCTCCGCAAATGGCTTTGGAGGCACAACAAATCTATCCTTCAATCGATTTTACCAAATCAATAATGGTTGGAGATACCAATACCGATATTCAATTCGGACAGCGCCTCGGGATGTA
>JALRJE010000122.1 GCA_023268965.1 Crocinitomicaceae bacterium | reverse complement strand
ATTTAATTAAAACTTGAATATATAACAAATGAAATTGCTATTATGAAAAGAACAATTAAAATTTTATTATTAAGATTCATGATTAATATGTATATTATCAATGTTATCAAAAATGGATAGAAGAAAATTTTTATGTTTTGTAACAAAATTGGCAACAAGAGTTTTACGCTCAGTTACGAAATTTATGTCGATGGGCAACTCAAAACTACAGGAAGCAGTACGTTGGTTGGTTACAATACCAAGCAACAAAAAAGTATTCAAATACCCATAAAAATTCGAGAGGCCCTCCTCCGCATCACCCAAAATTAATCCACTTATGACCACGCTCAAAAACGTGCTATCCCTCCTATTCCTTCTTTCAATTTGTGAATTATCCTTCGCTCAAGTTCCGGAAGTATGTAAGTCAACTCGGCAGCCATGCCCCAGGGCCAATACTAAGTTTTGTCATGAACACATTGCCTTTGACGAAGACCACAACCTGTATTTATTGCGCAAAGATTTTGCCACCCCTTACACAGGAACATGCGTCAGTTGCTACCCAAGTTTAGTCGTAGAAGAAAAATTGAATTTTGTCAACGGGAAAAGAGAAGGGACGGATACCTCTTTTTACAGGAGTGGTTGTATTCAATCGATCCAAAGCTACCAAATTGGTTTAGAGAATGGCGCAACCTACATCTACTATGATTCTAGCAACCGAGTTCAATTCGAAATTTGGTACCAAAACGGGCAACTTCATGGCCCGTCTATACAATGGAGCGCTAAAGCGCTTGCAGACACCCTTATGTACAAGCACTATAAAAATGGAAAGCTCGACGGACCACAACGAACTTATTTCTCCAATGGAAAAATAAGAAAAAGCAGTGTTTACAAAGACGGATTCAGTGATGGACCACAAATTACGTACAATGAGTTCGGTCAGAAAGAAAGTGAAATTCATTTCAAAGCTGGTAAAAAAAATGGCACCTGGACGTACTTTTTTGACAGCGGTAAAATTGCGCGAAGTGAGAGATGGCGAGAAGGTAAAAAAAATGGCGTCTTCGTGAGCTATAACGAACTGGGTCAAGTCTTGAGTACGGAGAAATACAATGCGGATCTTCCGGTCGGTTTACACCAGACTTTTTACGCAGATGGCAAACTCAATTACAGCTGTTCATACTCCAATAAAGGAGAAAAATTAGAGGAGTACGTTATTGATCAATATGGCGTTAAAAAACAATTGTTTCCAATAGTTGACTAGCGCTTAAATCCAACCCAACATTAAGGACAGGCCCATCATGAGTAGACCTATCCCAACAATTGTAGACATTTTACTATTATTCATTTTTTGAATATATCGTCTTCCGATGAGGGTTCCGAATAGCGCTGCAGGCACCCCAATAAAATAGAGGTAGGTCGGGTAAAAGTTATTGAACCAATTTCCAGAAAAATAAACACCAACCCGAGTGAGATCCACAAATAAAGAAATCAAGGCTGTCGTTGCAACAAAAACCAAAGGTTCCAACTTTAACCGAGATAGAAATAAGGCGCGAAGCGCACCTTGATGCCCTGAAAACCCGCCAAAAAAGCCACTCAGACTTCCGCCAATGCGCATGGCCCAGCTGCCTTGAATTGGCAATTTCCAGTTGAATAATTCCAAAATGGCAAAAACTATAAATAAAGACCCAAATAGAGGTTTTAACTGATTTCCAATGGAATCTTTTAAGATAGTTAAAAGGTAGGCCCCAATAAATGCGAAAAGTAAGGCAGGTAGTCCAAAATTTCTAAATAAATGCCAATCGACAGACTTTACCGTAAGCGTGACTTTTAATAGATTATTGCAAAGATGTACAATCCCAGCCATCAAGACCGCTATGGGTGCATCGAAATAAATCATAAATACAGGGACGAGTATGGTATTGAGGCCAAATCCAGTATAAAAAGTAACTAGCGCACCCAAAAATGGTCCAAGAAAAGCAAGTAATAAAAGCTGTGTGAATTCCACCTGTTCTCGTATTTTTGTCAAAAGTAAGCAAATGATTGATTTACGTAGTGATACCGTTACCCTACCCTCAGCCGAGATGCGCTCCGCTATGGCCAATGCCCCTGTCGGAGACGATGTTTTTAAAGAAGATCCTACTGTAAAGGCTTTGGAGTCTTATGCCGCTCAGCTTTTTGGAAAAGAAGCTGCACTTTTTTGTAGCTCAGGAACACAAACCAATCAGATTGCGATAAACGTACATGTACAACCCGGAGCAGAAGTCATTTGCCACGAAGAAAGCCATATTTACAAATACGAAGGTGGAGGTATTGCCAAAAACTCTGGCGCATCAGTGCGTCTACTACCCGGAGACCGCGGCAGAATCACTGCAGATAGCATTTCGAAATGGATCAATCCGGCCAATGACATACACTTTCCACTTACGCAGCTCGTTTCTCTTGAAGACACAGCAAACCGAGGTGGAGGCGCCGTATACGACCTTCAAGAAATCCATCAAATTAGCATGCTTTGTAAGCGTTCGGGGCTTCCGCTACATTTAGATGGTGCGCGGGTATTCAACGCCTTAGCGGTTCACCAAGTCGAGGCCGCAATTTATGGGGCTTATTTTGATTCCATTTCTATTTGTTTATCTAAAGGCTTGGGCGCACCCGTTGGTTCTTTATTACTTGGAAGTTCTGCATTTATCGAAAAAGCAAGACGCGTCAGAAAAGTAATGGGCGGTGGCATGCGCCAGGCTGGAATTATTGCCGCAGGTGGCCTTTATGCCCTACAAAATAATGTTCAACGCATCGAGCAAGACCACCAAAATGCAAAGCTTTTAGAAGCTGCACTACTCAATTGTTCATGGATTCGGGAGGTGTTGCCTGTTCAAACAAACATTGTAGTGGCGATGCTGAAACAGGCAGAAAAACGAGATGAATTGATCGATTGCTTGAAACAAAAAGATATTCTGTGTATGGCTTTTGGACCTGGCATGATCCGAATGGTTACGCACTTAGACACAAGCACTGAAGACTGCACTTTTTGCGCAGAAACCCTCCAAAAAATGTAACTTTTTGGCAGCAGCTCGTTAAAAGGAAGTAATGAGATTCGTTACCTTCATTTGTTTACTCCTCACTTTTGGTATGCCATTATTTGCATTGGGTCAAACAAGTCCTTGCAGTACCTCAGACAAAAAAATAAATAAGGCCATAGAAGATGCTTTCGCTAACGAAACCTTCGACCTACAGGTTCAAGAATTGGCAAAAGTAGTGGGTAAATACCCGCAAAACGTTCAGGCTTATTTTTATTTAGGACAGCTTCATTACCAAAGAGGCATCACGCTTCTCAAAGTAAACAACACAGCAGAAGGAGAGAAACTCTTGCAAAAAGCGCTTGTTTTTTATCGGGCCAGCATCCAAAAGTGCCCAAGTCATCATTCTGATGCCTACTACTACTCCGCTCGTATACTTTATAGCTATAGTGAAAAAGATGCTGCGCTTAGCTACTTGGAATCATTTATGCAATTTGATTCTTTGTATCCTGGCGAGCAAGCAAGTAACTATTATAAGTTTAAAGAAGAAATAAAGCCAGTTTACTTTGAACTTCGCTTTCCTATTGATGCCAAAGAAAACCCTGTTCCGTTCAACGTCAAAAAGGTGGAAGGAGTAAGCACCTTCCAAGATGAATACTTTCCAATGCTCAGCCCAGATAATAGCCAGCTATTTTTTGCCCGCAAGGTGGACAAAACCAATCTTGGCGACATCTCCGGTTACATTCAAGAAGAGTTTACTACAGCAGCACATATCAGCGGGCTTCAGTACGAGGCAGGTCGAGCACTTCCCAAACCATTTAACGACGGTCAATTTTCTAACTATGGTTCGGCGAGTTTATCTGCCGATAATCGGGAGCTGATCATGTGTGCTTGCAAGGCGGAATTGATTTACAATAAAAATTACTTGAATTGCGATCTTTATTCGAGCCGGCTCAAGCTCAAGGCAGGTAGTACAGATCAATATGAATGGAGCACACTCATGAACTTAGGTCCAAATATCAATACAAAAGATGGTTGGGAAGCGCAACCCTCGCTCTCAGCCGATGGCAAAATATTATACTTTACCACCATCAGAAAAGAAAGCCAAGACAACGATATCTATTTCAGTGAGAAACAAAATGATGGAACTTGGGGGCAGGCCAAACCTTTTAGTATCGTCAACACGAGTGGTAAAGACAAGAGCCCTTTTTTTCACCAAGATGGAGAGACCTTCTATTTTGTTTCTGAAAGCAGCAGACAAAGGCCAGGAATGGGCGGTCTGGACATCTTTATGATGCGAAAAACAGAAACGGGTTGGGGACCTATCCAAAATATAGGTTACCCTATCAATACATCCAATGATGAACTTGGACTATTTGTTTCTACAGACGGAAAGCAAGCTTATTTTTCAAGTTTACAAGCGGGTAATTGGGACATTTTTAGTTTTGAACTGCACGAGGCTGCACGACCAAAAGAAACGCGCATCTTGAGTGGCCGTTTACAGGATAGCAACGGCGCAGTGATTGCAGGTGCTGAGTTATCGGTAAGGTATGAAAAGGACGATAGCAGTAGGGTATCCACACAAAGTAATGAAGATGGCACCTATGCCTTAGCCGTTCAGGTCGATCAAAAAATAAGCTTAGAAGTAACTAAAGAAAATTTTAGCTTTCAGGCCGTTGTACTCGATACGCATTCTTTAAAAGCCCAAACACTTAAAATTGAAGCCCCAGATTTAAAAATCGACACCTTACAAGAAGGCAGCGCCTATGCGATCGAAGCCATTGTGTTTGATACAGACGATGCCCAGCTGAGTGCAGATGCACAATTACTTCTCAAAGGCTTTGCCGAATACTTGAAAAAACAAGACCACTTAAGCGTACAAATCAACGGGCACACAGATGACATTGGCGACGCCCAGCGAAATCTTCTACTCTCAGAAAAACGCGCAGCGGCAGTAGCGCAATACCTAATCTTTTTGGGGGTTAAAGAAGCACAAATTCAGCACAAAGGTTTTGGAGAAACCCAACCTAGGGTAGCAAACGACACTGATATGAATCGGGCACTCAATAGAAGGACTGAATTTGAGATATTGGCTATCAATTGAGATAAACAACACCTCTAGGCAAGAAAAACCTAAATTTCAGGGCAAAAAAAAAGGAGCAAAAGCTCCTTTTCGAATATGGTTGAGAATCTTATTTTGTAAAATTCTTTTTCTCACGGATACGTGCTGACTTACCTGTACGCTCGCGGAAGTAGAAGATACGTGCTCTACGAACTGCACCGCGTTTAACGATAGTAATGCTTTCGATAAAAGGAGAATGAACGGGTAAGATACGCTCTACACCGATGTTACCAGACATTTTACGAATTGTAAAAGTTTCTGTTGCACCAGCGCCACGACGTTGTAATACAACACCTTGGAATTGTTGGATACGCTCTTTGCTACCCTCAACAATACGGTATGATACAATAATGGTGTCACCTGCTCCAAAGGCTGGTAATTCATTTTTGGCGATTAGCTCTTGTTCGATTTGTTTAATAACGTTCATCTCTGAAAATTTAGCCCAATTCAACTGAACGGGGGTGCAATATTACAAATTATTTCTGATTCCAAATACAGTAATGCTGTTTTTTTTAGCCTTTAAATGTAAACAGCAAGCAAAAATAGCATGATCGCCACTGCTACATAAATCAAAATTAACTGAACGCGTATACCGCGCTGAACCGAAATATGGTTTTGCTCTTTTACTTCGAGCTCCATGTGCTCTTCAGGTTTGATCCCAAATACTTGCATCCAGTCTATTGGTTGGGAAGCAATGGAGAGTTGATCTCCAGCATGTAATTCGACTAAACCCCGATGCGGAGCGCCATTGACGAAAAGTGGGTGTTGGCTGGCTCTGTTCGCGATCAAAATATGGCCTCTCCCATCGTTGTATAGTAAGGCATGAAAAGGAGCAATGTGGTCACTTGTGAGTGGTAAAGCATTGCTCGGATGACTCCCTACACTGTAATACCTCAATGTTTCCATGTTTGTAAAATTAGTGAAAAAAGTACTGCAAATTGTTCGGGTTAACAAACTGGTTTTGAATGATATTGACAGAAATAGCTTCAAAATGGTTAATAAGTTCCTTTTGCTTGCAAGAAAAGTATGCGGAACAACTTGTAATTTTATAGTTCAATAAATCAATTATGGGTAAAATTATTGCCATTGCCAATCAAAAAGGGGGCGTCGGAAAAACAACCACTGCAATAAATTTGGGTGGGTGTCTGGGTGTGCTTGAATACAAGACACTCATTATCGATGCTGACCCTCAGGCAAATGCAACTTCCGGCACCGGTTTTGACCCTAAATCCGTTAAAAATATTTACGATTGCTTGGTCAACGACCGCCCTGCCCAAGAAGCCATATTAGAAACCAATAACCCCAACCTTTTTATTCTTCCCTCCCATGTGGACCTCGTTGGAGCTGAATTAGAAATGATCAATATGCCCAACAGAGAATACCTGCTGAGGGCTGCCCTTGATCAAATTAAAGACGATTACGATTTTATCCTCATCGACTGCTCGCCTTCCCTGGGGCTGATTACCGTCAATGCGCTTGTTGCTGCCGACTCCGTAATGATCCCTGTTCAATGTGAATATTTTGCATTGGAAGGGCTCAGCAAACTCCTCAACACGATCAAAATTGTTCAAGGTAGGCTTAATCCAGAACTTGAAATCGAAGGAATGATCCTTACGATGTATGATACCCGCTTGCGTTTGGCCAATCAGGTAGTCGACGAAGTCAAAACTCATTTTCAAGAATTGGTTTTCGACACCGTTATTCACCGAAATACCACCTTAAGCGAAGCGTCTAGCCATGGCAACACGGTCGTTATGCACGACGCCTCTTCAAAAGGCGCCGTAAACTACCTTAATTTTGCACGAGAACTGCTGCAAAAAAACAACCGGACCAAAATCGGAAACGACGACAAAATTATCGAGATAGACCATGAGCTCTAATGCAAAAAAACAGCCAGCTTTAGGCCGCGGCCTCAGCGCACTTCTTCAAAATACCGACACAGACATCACCACGGCCAGTGCTGTACCTGCCGGTGCTGTGGCGCTTCTTGCTATCAATTTAATCGAGGCCAATCCATTCAATCCGCGTACCCATTTTGAACGTACTGCACTAGAAGAACTCAAAACGTCCATTCAAACGCATGGCATTATTCAGCCGCTCACCGTCAGAAAAATGGGCCGTGACCGCTACCAACTCATCTCAGGAGAACGCCGATTTAGAGCAGCTCAGCTTGCTGGCCTTACAGAAGTACCCGCCTATGTACGTATAGCCAATGATCAAACCATGCTCGAGATGGCACTTGTTGAGAACATTCAAAGAGAAGACCTCAACGCAATTGAAGTAGCGCTTTCTTATGAGCGGCTTTTGGAAGAGTGTAAACTCACGCAAGAGCAACTTTCTGAAAAAGTAGCCAAATCACGTTCGCACATTGCCAACCATTTGCGCTTGCTCAAACTACCAGACGCCATTCAAGCTGCTGTACGCGACAAACAAGTCTCCATGGGGCATGCACGTGCCTTGCTTGCTTTGCCCTCCGAAAAAGAACAATTACTTGCATTAGCGCGCATTCTGAATGAACAACTTTCTGTTCGAGATGTAGAAGCGCTTACAAAACCCGAGCAGCCCAAAAGCACTGCAAGTAAATCTGTTGTTCCAAAAGCAAAAATTAGTCTAAGCACCACCGAAAAACTTTATTTATCTTACCTTACTGCTCAACTCGGGACAAAAGTGAGTATCGACAAATCTCCTGATGGCAAAGGAAAGCTTGTCGTCCATTTTACTCAGGAGGCCGATTTGCAGCGCATCATTGAACTGCTTAAGCAATCATAATGAAGTTTGCGCTTTATTTCTTTATACTCGCATCAACTGCTTTTGGGCAGGACACCATAAAGCAAAAAGACAGCCTCAAACTGCAATACCACCAAAAAAGCATGCTCTATTCAGCACTCATTCCGGGCTGGGGGCAAATCAGAAACACCATAGATGCACCCCAACATAACAATGCAATTTGGAAAATCCCTCTGATCTACGGAGGCCTCGGTGTTGCTGGGTATTTTTTAGTGAGTAACCAACAAACCCAACGCGAGCTCAAGCAAGAATATACCAACAGAATCAACGGTGGTAATCTAGACCCTACATGGGCAGCCTACGACGACCCTGCTATTTTACAGCTTTACCGGCAATACCTTGACTGGCGAGACCTCTCTATCCTTGGTTTTGCAGCAATGTACCTCTTTCAGATAGCCGATGCCGGTGCAGAAGCGCATTTTGTACATTTTGATACCAACCCAGACCTGAGCATCTCTATACAACCTAGTTTTGCCCCATATCAGTATCTTGGTGCTAAAATTCAACTGACATTTCGGTGATAAATCGTATCTTTAATCCATGAGAATTGCACTGCTCGGTTACGGCAAGATGGGTAAAGCCATTGAAACTATTGCCCTCGAAAGAGGCCACGAGATTGTAGCTAAAATCAATTCACAACTCCCACTAGACCATATCAATTGGAACAATGTAGATGTCTGTATTGAATTTACCCAGCCAGCCCTAGCACCGGGTCATATCACCTATTGCGCCAACAAGCAAATTCCAATAGTAGTGGGCACTACTGCATGGCAAGAAAAGCTTGAGCAAGTCTCAAAAGAGGTTCTCAGAGCGGATGGTGCCTTGCTTTATGCCAGTAATTTTAGTGTTGGTGTTAATTTGTTTTTTGAATTGAATAGGCAATTCGCTCAGCTCATGAAAAACCATAGCGATTATCAAATAAAGGCCTCAGAAACCCACCATGTTCAAAAACTAGATGCCCCAAGCGGAACAGCTGTGAGCCTATTAGAAGACATCCTACAAATTAACCCCCATTACACTAGCTGGTCGCTCGACCAAGTCACGAAAGACCAGCAAATACCTGTTCAAGCCAAACGCATTCCAGACGTTCCCGGTACACACGAAATTAGCTACCATAGCGATATCGATACCATTCGTATCGAACACATTGCCCATTCGCGCAAAGGATTTGCTATCGGCGCTGTACTTGCAGCAGAATTCATTTATCAACGCAAAGGCATTTACACCATGTCAGATGTCCTAAAAAATACCCTATGAGTTTTCTATATTATTATTTATTTCTTTTAGTTCATCCCTATTTAGCGCAATGGAACCGTATGTTCCCCAAACTTGGACGCAAATCATGGGAGGCAATGGTTCCAGGCTATAATTATTTTATCCTCTATAAGGAGGTTCTTCACAAACCATGGTGGTCTTTGCTTTTGATTTTTCCAGGTGTACATCTTGTCA
The DNA here is from genome assembly GCA_023268965.1 of Crocinitomicaceae bacterium. Classification (GTDB taxonomy): domain Bacteria; phylum Bacteroidota; class Bacteroidia; order Flavobacteriales_D; family Crocinitomicaceae; genus UBA952. The sequence goes on along the minus strand of JALRJE010000122.1, from coordinate 4,621 downwards.
TGTGGATGACTATCAATGTAAGTGTGCTGCGTCGTTTTGGTTTCTACAGCTTCAAAGAGACCCTACAAGGCCTATTCTTTCCCTATTTGCTATTTGCCAATATCGCTAAAAACGAAAATTTAAGTTATGGACCAGCTACCAATTGGGCGAACTCCAAGGAACTAGAACAGCGCAAATGGGGAGACCACATCGTGCTTTTCATGGCACTACCTATTATTGGTCATGCGCTGGCTTTTGTTCTGGATAAAGTGTCTAGAGACAAACCAGGGGCCAAGCCGCGCGTCAAAGAATACGGAGATTCTTTTGTTTGGGCTTTAGTTGCTGCAGCAGTGATCCGCACCTACACATTTGAACCATTTCAAATCCCGACAGGTTCCATGGAAAAAACCATGGTGGTTGGCGACTTCCTTTTTGTCAATAAATTGGCCTACGGCTCAAAAGTACCCATTACGCCACTCTCCTACCCTTTGGTACATAATATTGTGCCCGTAGTCAATATCAAGTCTTACCTCACCTGGGAAAAGGGTACCTATACCAGGCTTCCAGGTTGGAGTAAAATTGAGCGCAACGACGTCGTTGTCTTTAACTTTCCTTCCGGAGACACCGCCATTCTAGACCCTAGAACGCCAAGTGGCCTCATGGGTCATGACTTTCATGGCTTGATCAACCAAGAGGCATTTAGTCAATTTATCAATTCAAAACGCACTCAAAACCTCAACGAGCTCGATTCACTTGGACAACAAAATTTATACAACGAATACATTGCTGGTTTCGAAAACTGGAAAGCACAAGCACGGGCACATTTTTCGCAAGGATTCTTTCCACTTAATTCTCCCGAATACGCCAATGGAATGACCCACGGGGGCCTCATTTTCAGACCCGTAGACAAACGAGAAAACTACATCAAACGCTGCGTAGGTCTTCCTGGAGATGTACTCGAAGTCCAGAACTCTGTTCTTTTTGTCAATGGGAAGCCAGCATTTGTTGCGCCCGGTCAGGCTTTATTGTACCGCATCGAAAAAACAAAAGTATCCTTCCCCTCTACTGAAGAAATGCTGAGTCGTTATGGCTTAGAAAACTCATCCGACGGCGCCAGAACAGACTTCGACCCAAATACAGATGCCCAATACTACATCCTGAACCTTACGCGTCGCGAAAAACAAAAAATAGAAGCTGACTTCAAAATTAAATTGGCAAAAATTCGCTATCCGCAGTACAGTGATAATCCGGCCAATCAAATAAGCCCCATGCAGCGCATTTCTAATTTAGATCAATTCCCAAAAGATTTGAATGTCAACAACACCATGACTGATTTTCAGCGCTTTCAAATCCCTAGAAAGGGTCAACGTATTGCTATCAATAAGGATAATATCGCTTGGTATAAGCGAATCATCAGTGCCTATGAAGGGCATCAGTTAGCTATCAAAGGAGACAAAATTTATATCGATGGCAAACCCGCCACGAGTTACCGTTTTGCCATGAACTACTATTGGATGATGGGAGACAACCGCTTCCACTCTGCTGACTCCCGTGTTTGGGGCTTTGTACCTGAAGATCATATAGTGGGCAGGGCATCTTTTATTTGGTTCTCTAAATCTCCATTTGTAGATTCATTTTTAGGCATCCGCTTCGATCGAATTTTTCACTTCGTCGTTTAAAATGCTGGTCTTACCGAGCGCCTACTTTCCATCACTAGCTTATATCCGTACCCTTCTCAATCATTCGGATATTTGCATTGATTTACAAGAGCATTTTATCAAACAAAGTATCCGCACGCGGGCAGAAATACTCGGCGCCAATGGTATTCTACAACTCAATGTACCCATTATACACGTTGCGCACGCCAAACAAACGGTTGCTGCCCTACAGATAGACAACAGTAAGAATTGGCAAGCGGAACACTTGCGTACCATCACAAGCGCTTATGCCAATGCGCCTTATTTTGATCATTATGCCTACGATATCCAGCTCATTTTCAAACAACGGTATATGTATGTTTTCGAGCTCAATAAAGCTATACTTGAATGGATCAATTTAGCACTCGATTTACAATTAAAAATTTCATGGAGTACAGAATTTACAGGGCAGACACCTACAGACAAAAAAGCTTGGCTTGGTAGAGTACCTCATGCCACCAACGCTTATCAGCAAGTTTTCAGTGAGCAACAAAAATTTGTTCAGAACCTGTCGGTTCTTGACGGTCTAATGAACGAGGGCCCCATGCTCAGGGCTCATTTTTTGCCAAGGTAAGCGCAACACTATTGGATGCAAAGCACTGGCATCCGTAGCCAAAAGGTCTCCGTTCGAGGAAAAACTAATAAGTCTAGGCTCGGAGATACTATTCGGTAAAAAATGACGTGAAACTAGCTGCCCGTTTTGATCTAAAATCACGACTTCTCCGCTCGCCGCCAAAAGATAAATCTCATTGGACTGAGGATGTATAGCCATAGAAATAGGGTCAAACAACAATTCTTTACTGTCAAAAGAAAAGAGCGGAACTTGACTTAGTTGTCTTTTTAAAACATGAAAAGTTCTACAAGTAAAGTGACGTTCGCCGTTTTCTAACAAATCTGATTGCAAAAGCAACAAGCGCTTCAAAGAAGGGTGGTAACAGAGCAATTGATGACTGCCCGCCTCATTTTTTAGCGGATATGTTTGGATTGTAGGATTGGAAAAAGGCGCGTTTAAAAAATGTAATTCTTGCGCTTCATCTAAATAAACTAGCGTTGAATCAAAACCCGTTATTTGCGTCATTTTGACGTCTTCAAATGTTGTCGTTAACGGCACAAATGTGTTGTCTAGGTTGTCATAACGCGCCAAATGTAAGGAATCTTGGCTAATGGCAAATGATTGTAATGAATCGAGCGCAGCAAGCGCAGTAAAAGGCTGAACACCCATTGGCAAATATTGAGCGCGCAGCGGGTGTTCAAAATCTATGAACCCTTGCTCTTTTGGTACGCTATTTGCAATTTGCGCATAATAGTTTTCTATTCCTTCTTGTTGGATGGAACGGGCCGCAATAAAGGAAATCGTGGCGAGTACAAACGAGAAAAAATATTGTGTTCTAGTCATTGATTAACAAATTTAAATGAAAAACAAACGTAACTACAAAAAAAGAACGATAAAAGGCCTTATTTTTGTTTAAATTATTCCTGTAAGTTATTGAACATGAAATATATTATCCTTCTCCTTCTTCAATTTATGCTTGTGTTAGAATTAACTGCACAGTTTAGTTATGGTGGCGGGCTCAATTTGACGCGCTTTTTCAATACCCAAACCATTCAAAATCAAAGCCTTTCTATGCCGGGTATTCATGGTCATTTGGAAATTCCAAGAAGCGGAGATGTTACCCTCTACGGCAGAGTAAGTTATTTATTTCCGAAGGCAAATTACGATACCCTAACGAGCTATGTTACAGCCATAGACGACAATATCAATCCTTATATTTTAGCCGTGAACAGCCGCTTCAAAACCAGTTATTTCATGATCGAAGGAGGGAACCGCTATTATATTGGCAACGATTACGACAACGGCTTTGCTGGCTACGGAGGCTCTGGTATCAGTGTGGGAATCGGACAAGTGCGTAAATCCTATGAATCCACAGATATTTCAGGGCAGTACTTTTGGGAACAAACCCATCAAGTCGATAACACCGAAATCAGCGAAGGTCGCTTATTTACACTTGGGGGCTACCTGCAAGGGGGGCTAAAGTACACTATACCTGCAATTGGCACAATTTATTCCGACCTTACCCTTAATTACCTATTGCTTGCCAATGCAAATAACAACACGGCGGCCTCAACAGAATATCTGTCGCCTTTATTTTTTAATTTCACCGTAGGCTTTAAGAAAGATATTTATTGATTTTTAAAGTCTGCTGCAGCGTTTGCACTACTTCCGAAACCTCAGAATGTGCATCGATTGTTAGGTCCGCTAATTTATAGACCCCCACACGCTTATCAAGTAATGATTCAAACGATGCCCAATCTTTGAGCAGCGGTCTATTGGTATCGTCTTTGATGCGCTCAAATAGTAATGCAGCTGCTACTTCTAAATAGATGACCCATCCCTTTTGCTTCAGAAGACGCATATTGCCTTCAAAACAAGGCAAACCACCGCCACAAGCCACCACACAGGGTGTATTGGGAAGTTTCGCTAAAATATCCTGCTCTAATCTTCTAAAATAACGCTCACCGTGTTGTTCAAAGATTTGGTTAATGTTTCTACCCTCCTGCTGTGCAATTAATTCATCTGTGTCGTAAAAAGGAGTATTTAAAGCCAAAGCCAAAGCCTGCCCTATTGCTGACTTACCGCTTCCCATCATTCCAATTAAAAATATTGGCTTTGTGACCATTTTTAGAACCTTGGCTATCAGTGCATTGATTTGTGCACTCAAAATAATTACGAATTTACCATATATTTCTTTGTGTTATCTAAAGAATATCCATATATTTGCACCCTCAAAACGGCAGATTCCGTAGCTCAGCTGGTAGAGCAATACACTTTTAATGTATGGGCCCTGGGTTCGAATCCCAGCGGGATCACTCTGATCAAAGCACCTCATTCGAGGTGCTTTTTTTTTTGTTGAATGGCGTTAAAAATTTATTTTTCTAAGCCATGA
>JALRJE010000098.1 GCA_023268965.1 Crocinitomicaceae bacterium | reverse complement strand
ACTTGTATCAACGAGAAAGCGACGGCAAAATCGTTTACATCTCTTATGACCTCGACAATACTTTTGGCATTGATTGGTTTAGTATCAATTGGGCCCTGCGCAATATATATGCTTGGGCTCCGAGTAATCAAGCCAGGCCCTTATACACAAAATTATTAGCTGTTCCTTATTTCAAGGACCGCTTTACCTTTCATATCTCGGATATCCTGAGTTCTATTTGGAATGTAGGTGAGCTACAAATTTTACTTCAAGAAAATCAACAACTGATTGCCCCGGCAGCCTTACTCGATGACTACAAAGGTTTGGATTACGGTTTTACAGACCAAGACTTTCTAAACGCCCTCCAACTTACATGGGGTGCTCATGTCAAAAGTGGGATTATCCCTTATTTACAAAATAGAAAACAAAGTGCATTAAGTCAGTTGGCTCCGTATGTTGGTTTACCCAACCCATGTATCAGCAGCCTTAATGAATATGCTCAAACACCCGGCAAACTATTATTTGTAACCGATATATTGGGCAGACAAATTGACCCTAATTCAAAAAATTGCGTAAAAATTTTAAACTTTGACAATGGAACCCAACAACGTATCTATGAAATGGAATAGTCTTCTTGCCGCACTTTTTATTGTTTTTAATTTCCAAGCCCAGATTCTACAAAATGTAGAACCTGCCAATTGGTGGGCAGGGATGCAGCAGCATCAGGTTCAGGTGTTATTACACGGTAAGGATATCGCTAAATATAAAGTAGAAGTTGCAGGGCTTGCCATCCTAGAAGAAGTTCGAACGGAAAACCCCAATTATATTTTTGTAACACTTGAAACCCAGGGAAAAGTAGCGGGGCCTTACCCAATTCGTCTTATGGACAACAAAAAAGAGGTTGCAACACATGTATTCAACTTACTTGAAAGGAAGCAGCATTCTCGATATCGAAATAGTTTCACAAGCCAAGATGTGGTTTATTTATTAATGCCTGATCGTTTTGCAAACGGAGACCCTTCCAACGACAGCCATCCATCTACCAAAGAGCAAGCCAATGTTAATTTGCCAGGCGGGCGTCATGGTGGCGATTTAAAAGGCGTGGAAGACCGCCTAGCCTATATCAAAGATTTAGGTGCAACTACTATTTGGATGACGCCATTCTTAGAAGACAACGAGCCTACTTATTCTTACCACGGTTATGCACAATCGGATCTCTACAAAGTTGATCCGCGTTACGGTACAAATGAAAGCTTTAGAACCCTTGTTCAAAAGGCACATCAGTTGGGTTTGAAAGTCATTAAAGATGAAGTGCCAAACCATTGGTCAAGCAAGCACTGGATGATTCAAGATTTACCCACCAACACTTGGGTCCATCAGTTTGATCAGTTTACGCGTTCAAGTTACCGCACCACAACGCAATTTGACCCTTATGCGTCAAAAAGTGACCAAAAGGCATCTGCTGATGGTTGGTTTGATACCACCATGCCCGACATGAACCAAAACAATCCATTGTTGCTCACTTACCTTATCCAAAATACCATTTGGTGGATTGAATGGGCAGATCTCGACGGCTTGCGGGTAGATACCTACTCATATAATGATAAAGATGCCGCGGCAATCTGGACCAAGGCAATCATGGATGAATATCCAAATTTGAATATCGTTGGTGAGGTTTGGATGCACGACCAAGCTCAGATGGCTTATTGGCAAAAGGATAGTCCAATTGGTGCACTACAACACTTTAACAGTTATATGCCATCTGTTATGGATTTTACTTTGCACGATGCCATCATGCAAGCCTTCAACGAAAAAGAACAAGGTTGGGACCGAGGTATGGTGCGTTTTTATGAGAATTTTTCCCAAGACTATTTATACGCAAATCCCAAGAATTTGTTGGTTTTTATGGAGAATCACGATACCCAGCGCTTCAACGAAACCTACCCCTCATTAGCTGATTACAAATTGGCATTGACTTTATTGGCAACAACACGCGGCATTCCTCAGATCTATTACGGCTCAGAAATTGGCATGCGCGGCAGCAAAGCCGTTGGCGATGCTGATATTCGTCGGGACTTCTTCAAGGGTGCAACCTCGCAAGAAAGAAATGTAGAACAAGAAGCGTATTATCAGTTCACAAAAAACATACTCAACTGGAGAAAAGAGCAAAAAGTCATTCATGAGGGCGCTCTGCTGCAATATGTACCTCAAAATAATGTGTACGTTTATTTTAGGTATTTGAATCCGGAAAAATCTGCCAGTAAAAATCCTGAAGTCATTATGGTTATTCTGAATAATTCAGAAAAAGAAGAAGAATTGGTTTGGGACCGCTTTACTGAGGGCATACAAAGATTCAACTTTGGCACCGATGTACTGACCAATCAAACCTTTGATTTGGAACAAAAAACAGGAAAAATTCCGGCTAAAACCGCTTACATCATTCAGCTCAAAAACAACTAACAATGGCAAAGTATTTTCTGCTATGCTGTATTTCTTTATTCGGATTACAGCTCCACGCTCAAAACCCAAACCGCCAGTTTATTGCCCTCAATCAAAATAATGTTCAACAAGAAGTACTGGTTTCAGATGGCAAGTACATCTTTCAATTTTATAATAGAAATATAGTTGAGACCATATTCATCCCGACTGGGCAAGCAGAAGATATAGCGCCATCACATGCGGTGATCTTGAAATCTAGTGTAAAGTTTGTTAATTACAAAGAACACAACGAAAATGGACAGACGGTAGCGTATGAGTTTAGCCAACCTTTGAATAAAGATGGGCATGCAATAAGTGTTCGTGTCCAAATCAATCCATTTCAAATCAGTTATTGGTATCAAGGCAAGCAAGTTACTTCCGAGGCCATGGGTTATCAAATCAAAGAAACACCCCAAATACAACTTAATCTAGCCCCGAAAGAGCTGCTCATGGGTGCTGGAGCCCGTGTGTTGGGTATGAATCGCCGTGGTTATCGTTTGCAGTTATACAACCGAGCGCATTACGGCTATGAGACGCATTCTGAGCTTATGAATTTCACGATGCCTATTGTGATTTCCGATCAGTGTTATGCGATTCATTTTGATAATCCTCAAATTGGTTACCTCGATTTGGATTCAAAAAAAGAGAATAAACTCACTTATGAAGTCATTGGCGGCCCAATGCGTTACCAAGTTGTTGTGGCCGATGATTGGAAACAATTGACCCAGCAACTCACTAACTTAACAGGTAAACAACCGCTACCAGCACGCTGGACATTCGGAAATTTTTCAAGCCGTTTTGGTTATCATTCAGAACAAGAAGCCAGAAATGTGGTCAGTGAATTTCGAAAACAACAAATTCCGCTTGACGCCATTGTTTTTGATCTCTATTGGTTTGGAAAAGACATTCAAGGTACACTTGGCAACTTTGAGTTCTTCAGAGATTCTTTTCCGAATGGAGAGCAAATGATTGCCGATTTTAGAAAGCAAAACGTAAAAACAGTCTTGATTACGGAGCCTTTTGTGCTCACTACTTCAAAAAATTGGCAAGAAGCCGATCAAAAAAAGATTTTAGGAACAGACACTTTGGGCAACTCTTTTCGATATGATTTTTATTTTGGCAATACGGGCCTCATTGATTTATACAAACCAGAGGGCCGTGTTTGGTTTTGGCAGATTTATAAAAAACTACATGATTACGGTGCTGCCGGAGTCTGGGGAGATCTTGGAGAGCCCGAAGTGCATCCGTCATCGCTGAAGCACGGTAACAAATGGGCTGATGAAGTTCATAATATCTACGGCCATGATTGGGCACGCTTGCTTTATGAAGGATACCAACAAGACTACCCTACCGAACGTCCGTTTATTTTAATGCGCGCAGGTTATTCAGGATCTCAGCGCTTTGGTATGGTACCATGGTCCGGAGACGTTAATAGAACATGGGGCGGGCTGAAACCACAAATGGAAATTTCGATGCAAATGGGCCTTCAGGGCATGGCCTACATGCACTCTGACCTCGGTGGTTTTGCTGGTGCTAACAAAGATCCGGAACTCTATGTGCGTTGGTTGCAATACGGGGTGTTTCAGCCAGTATTTAGACCCCATGCGCAGCAAGAAGAACCAAGCGAAGCCATTTTCAAAGACGAACAAACAAAGGCTTTGGCCAAGGCAGCTATTGAGTTGCGTTATCAGCTATTACCCTATAATTACAGTTTGGCTTATGAGAATGCAATCAAAGGCACCCCATTGTTGCGGCCAATTTTTATGGAGTTCCCGAATGCAAAATGGTCATTTGTTGAAGCAGCAACGTATATGTGGGGACCGGCATTTCTGGTACATGCCATAACCGATTCACTAGATTCGAGTAAAAATAAATCCTATGAAACAAAACTGCCATCAGACGCATCTTGGTTTGAATTGGCTACTGGTCGTTTGGTTGTAAAATCCAAGGTGAATATGACCAATGAGGGTAATTTTAATGTTGTCTCTACGTCAAAAACGCTACATCATATCCCTGTTTTCGTGCGTTCGGGTTCTTTTGTACCGATGAGTCCTGTCATACAGAGTACGGACCATTACGAAGACACCAATGTGGTTTTGCATTATTACGTAGATCGTGGCGCGTCTGAATTTAATTCTAGTTTTACTTGGTATGAAGACGACGGCTACACTGCTGGTGCTGAATCCAAAAATTTAGCGAAAAAATTATACTGTAACTCCTTTAAATCAAAGGATCTTTGCAAGCTCGAATTCCAAGCAAGTTTTGGTTCACAACTAACGGAAAAGGCTTTCCAATTTGAATTGCGCGTTCATACCAATCAAGCGCCAAAAAGTGTAAATATAGATGGTAAGAATGCCCATTTTACTTATGATGAAAACACCCAAACTTTGAAAATTCATCATTCTGTTGATCTAAATATTGAACATACTACATCGAATATAGCGCTCAAATGGTGATAACTTTTTCTGAGTGTCAACTTGACATTAAGAAACAATAAAATATATTTGACTGATTAATCTGTTATTAACGCAAAAACGAAAACTATGCAATTGAAAACTACTACAAGTTTTTTTGCGCTGTTGGTGTTTCTTGGATTCACGGTTGCGGCACTCGCTCAAACCGGAATTAGAGGAACCATCAAAGACGCTGCAGGAATTCCACTTTTTAATGCTTCGGTATTAGTGGAAGGACAAGGCAGGGGCGCTGTATCCGACGACAAAGGTTATTATGAAATCAAAGGCCTTCAGGCAGGCACCTACAAGCTCACCTATAAATTTATGGGCTTTGCTCCACAGTCAGACGAAGTAACGGTAGTTGCCAACCAGATGGTAACCAATGATTTTCAGTTCGCATCCAAAACACAAGATATAGGCGATGTTGTCGTTATTGGTTATGGTACGCAACGCACCAAAGACCTCACTGGTTCGGCAACGGTTATCAATGAAAAGAATTTTGTACAAGGTTCTTTAGCTTCGCCAGAGCAATTGGTGATGGGTAAGGTTGCGGGTCTTAAAGTTACCTCCAATGACGGCGCCCCGGGTTCTGGAAGTACGCTACGTTTGCGCGGTGGAACTTCCATTAATGCCTCCAACGACCCACTTATCGTTGTGGACGGCGTTCCGCTAGACAACGGCGGTATTGCTGGCGCAGCCAACCCGTTATCTCTGATCAACCCCAATGACATTGCTTCCTTTGTTGTTTTAAAAGATGCCTCCGCAACTGCCATCTACGGTTCTCGAGCAGCAAATGGCGTCATCCTCATTACCACCAAGCGCGGTTCGGCATCCAATGACGTAAAAGTGGTTTTGGACTCGAAAACATCAGTTTCTACGATCGCTAAATATTTTGATGTCTTAAGTGCAGATTCCCTACGTAATTTAGTGAACTCAAACGGCACCGCCCAACAAATTGCACTCCTCGGAGACTCCAGTACCGATTGGCAAAAGCAGGTATTCCGCAATGCAATCGTAACCGATAACAACGTCTCTATCACAGGCGGTATCAAGAATTTCCCTTACCGTTTATCTGTCGGAAACCGCATTGACAACGGGATTTTAAAGCGCGATCAGTTTGCGCGTACCTCTGTTGGCTTAAATATGAATCCAAGCTTATTGGACAAAACCTTACAAATAGAGGCCAATGTCAAATATGTACAAACCGCTTCTTTCTTTGCGAACAGAGGTGCATTAGGCGCCGCCTTCTTTGATCCAACGCAGCCCATTTATTCTGGATCTGAGGCCTACGGCGGTTACTTCGAATGGATAGACAACAACAAACCAAACACACTTTCGGCACGTAACCCTTTGGGATTAATTGAGCAATCTACAGATCAAAGTAAGGTTAATCGCGCCATTGCCAATGCCAAGCTTACTTACAACCTTCCGTCTATGCCAGCGCTTAAAGCTACGGTGAACGTAGGTGGCGATTACTCAGAAGGAACAGGTTTTACCATGACACCGGCCACCTCTGCCTCGGGTTATTTTACAAACGGCCGCTACAGTAAGTACCGTACTACAAAAACCAATAAGCTTTTTGAATCTTACTTGAGTTACAACTCTGGATCTAAGTGGGAAAATCAAACTTTGGAACTCGTTGGAGGTTACTCCTACCAAGATTGGGACACCGAGAGCCCCAATTTCCCAACTTGGAACAACGAAGCGCTTGATAGCATTATTGAAGCAGAGGCGGCCTTTCCATTTTATACCCGAAATGTTTTGATGTCTTATTATGGAAGAGCTATTTACAATTATGCGGGTAAATATATAGTGAATGTTTCTGTACGTCGCGATGGTTCTTCTCGTTTTAGTCCGGAAACACGTTGGGGTATTTTCCCTGCTGCGTCAGCTGCCTGGATGATCTCCGAAGAAGACTTTCTCAAAAACAGCAAAACCATTAATATGCTCAAAATCCGAGCAGGTTGGGGTGTAACTGGCCAGCAAGACGGAATCGGTGACTACGCTTATATCGGTAACTACTTTGAAGGTGCTACTACCGCACAGTATGCTTTCGGAGGCCAGTACTATCAAGTGCTTCGCCCAGCAGGATTTGACGCTAACTTGAAATGGGAAACCACAACCTCTTATAACGTTGGTTTGGATTTTGGTTTCAAGAATGACCGTTTTTCAGGTAGTGTAGATGTGTATCAGAAAGATACCCGCGATTTATTGGCAACGGTTCCTGTCCCTGCTGGTACGAACTTTACCAATGAAATTTTGACTAATGTTGGTGCCATGCAGAACAGAGGTATTGAAGTATCAATCAATACAGGGCTTATTGCAACTAAAGATATGCGTTTAGACTGGTCTATCAACGGTACTTATAACCGAAATGAGGTTTTGAAACTTTCACAAGTTTTAGACACTACCTCTCCAGGAGTGCTAATCGGCGGTATCGGTGGCGGTATCGGCAACACCATTCAAGCACACCAAATTGGTTATCCAACCTTCTCTTTCTTTGTACTCGAGCAACAATACGATTCTGAAGGGCGCGTCATTGAAGTTGGCTCCTTGGCTAATATCGATCTTAACGGAGACGGTCAAGTAACTGCACTAGACAAATGGAAAGACACCAATGCATTTGTAGATCAAAATGGCGACGGCATTATCAATGTGCAGGACCGCTACTACAGAGGCCAGGCTGCTCCGCTTATGTTCTTCGGAACCGCTTTAAACTTCCAATATAAAAAATGGTATGCAGGTTTTTCTGCCCGTGCAGAACTGGGTGCAACCATCTACAACAACATTCACTCCAACAGTGCTACTTTCCAAACAGTAGATGGTACAAAAAAATATCTAAATAATATCAGTTCGTTGTATTACCAGGACGAAGTGCAGCGCACCACACCAAATCAACTCATGTCTGATCATTATTTGGAAAGTGCGAACTTCTTGCGCATGGACTTCATTAACGTTGGTTACAACTTTGGTAAACTCGGCTTCGCCAAAGAAAAAGTAGGTCTCAATGTTAACTTTGTTGTACAAAACGCATTTGTTGTCACTAAATATGCGGGTCAAGACCCAGAAATTGGCGGTGGGATCGACAACAATTTCTACCCTCGCCCACGCGTTTATTCTCTTAACCTCACCTTTGATTTCTAATTTTTGAACCATGAAAAGATTAGTAACTTACACTTTATTTGCCAGCGCACTTTTATTAGGCGCTTGTGGCAAAAATCTAGATCAGAGTCCGAAGTACGGACTCAATGCAGAGGCCGTCTACAGCGACCCTGACAACTACATCAAAGTACTGGCCAAGTTGTATTCTGGTATGTCTATGACGGGTAATCAAGGTCCTGCCGGGCAGGCGGATATCGCGGGTATCGACGAAGGATTCTCGGCATATGTTCGCGTTCTTTGGAATTTGCAAGAATTACC